>JBFLXL010000008.1 GCA_040757205.1 Bacillota bacterium | reverse complement strand
GCCGTTGCTGTCCCCACCCACCGTATCATCACGAAAGTCGGTGAAGTGGATGGGAGCGGCGGGAGTACCCTGAGCCAGGAGGGTGCCGTCCACGTACAGGCCGGTATTGTGCCCGAATTTGACCACCACTCCGGGTTCTATGGTCAGGGTGACGCCGGCGTTAACAGTCACGCTGGATGTCACATGATAGGGGCTCGCCGCCACCGTCCAGGTCGTATCGGAGGCAATCGGTCCGCTGACCGGGGTGACCGGAGGGGACGAGGAGGCCGCCCAGTCAAGGCGGACAAAGAAGGCTGGCATGGCCAAGGCAAGAATCAACACGACCAGGGATCTGATAACCAGCGCGACCAAAGATCTGTTAAGGATCCGTGACGCATATTCGTCTCTTTGCATCCTCGTTTGCATCCTTCCGGTTAATTTTTCACGCATTCGTGCCCTTCCTCCTTATGTTGCACCAGTGATATTCGGTCGCTAAAAAAACCAAGGAAAACATGCCGGAAACATACCGGGTCGCACAACCCGGTATGTTTTTTTAACAGTTTTACAGTTTTGCTCAGTCATGCCTACTCCCCCTTGGGGTAGTTGTGGGGGTAGTTGTGGGGGTAGTTTCACATCCTACCCCACTACCCTACCCCATCGTTTTTTCGCCGAAGATAATGCCCGAATCAGGCCGGGGAAAAGGATATTGGAAGAAGGGCAGCGAAATACAAATAAATGGGGGCGAAGGGACTGGGCACCAATGAAAATAAATGCAAGGTTTCCGGAATGGGCTGCCGATTCTCTGGCCCTGGCTTGCGTTTTTACCTGGATCCTTGTTTATCCCCTGCACGGTCCTCTTCTGCATCAGGTGTTCGGGCCGGGAGCCTACATCGCCGGGCAGGTTTTTGGGTTGGGTCACGGCCTTGGCCTGCTGGCCTTTGCTTTCCTGCCGCCCTCTCTGGTCCAAAAAAAAGCATCCGTTATTGGTGTCGGTGCCGTTGTTTTCATTACAGGTGGAGTGTGGACCTACATTTCACCGACCACATCCGTTCACTACTGGACAGGTGGTTTTCTTGGTTTTATTTCCGCCTATCTGGTTTTGGCTTGGATCCCCCGTTTTTTGGAACCCCAAAGCCCGGTCTTGAAAGTGGGGTCCGCCATGGTCCTCGCCAATGTTCTGTTCGGCCTGTCCGGTCTTGTCCTTACCCAGGGCCTGCCCGCACCCTTCATAAAAGCAGCCGCCTTGGTAATCGGCCTTGGACCATTCGGCGCCGCCTGTTTGATCGCCAAAAAGACCCCCGGCACCTCCCCTTCCGACCACCTGGCAGCGGGAAGAACGCGTCGCCGAAATATCGGGGCGGGGCCTGTCTTGGCCGTAGCGGCCTTTGCCGCCGCAGCCTATTTTACCGGCGGGCTTTGGTATAGGGTGGTTGCACCCCCTCTTCACTTGTGGTGGCCGGAATCGGTGGGTGCGAGTTCTTTTCTCTACGCGGCGGCCGTCCTGGTTTTCCTTGTTTTCGCCTACCGGTATTCTTTCAGCTGGTTGGGAACAATGAGTTTGTGTTTTTTGGGCATCGGCGTCACCGTTTCCATTATGGGACTGGACCGGGTGGAAGTGCTGATAACAACTTTGTTGTTTTTATCCCTGGGGCTTGGCGCGATGGACTTGTTTTACTGGCTTGCCCTGCGCACCCTGGCCAGGTTTTTGGGGTTCTTGAAGACCTTCGGCCTGGGCCTCGGCGTTTCCCTTTTTTTCTTAACTGTCCCGGGCATTGCCCTGGATGCCGGGTTTTTGACCGGCCAGTTGTCCATCAGCCCTTTGGTGGCCGTAAGTGGGGTCTGTCTTTTGTTTGCGGTGGTGCCTTTGCTGGTTTGGTTCTTTCATCCCCTGACTTTTTCTGAAATAGATAGCCGGTGCGCCCCTGAAACCCCTAAAGATGCCGGTGGGTTGAACACACCCGATGCGCCCGCAGTCCGTGCAAGAGAAGAAACAGCCGCCTCCGGGCGGCAGCCGCCGCCTTTCTGGTTCAGCCTCACAAATCAGGAAAAAAAGGTTTATGAACTGATCAGCCAGGGACATACCGATGCTGAAATTGCCGAAAGATTGGTTATTACCCGCCATACCGTAAAGTTTCACACCCGGAACATCTTAAAGAAAGCAGGTGCGACGAACCGCAAAGAACTGTCGGCCGTTGACCGGCAAGAAAAGTACTAACGCTGTTTTCGCGGACCCGTATCCAGCATCTCCAAAAAAACCCGGGCCGGCAAAGCGGCCCGACAGTCCCCAACGTATCTCCCCGGGCAATCCCCGGAGATTTTTCTTTTCCCGGCCGGTAAGCAGCAATTATCCAGCAAAACCGGCTTCAGCAGTAACGCCCGATCCCGCAACTTTTGATTTTATTGGTGGGCGATGCTGGATTTGAACCAGCGGCCCCCTGCTTGTAAGGCAGGTGCTCTCCCCCTGAGCTAATCGCCCATACATCAGGAATCGGCACCGCCGATTCCAACTTCTGTATCCGACCTCCGACCTCCCGTATCCGACCTCCGACTTCTGACTTCCGACTTCTTTTTTGGTGGGCCCACCAGGATTCGAACCTGGAACCAGCCGGTTATGCCTCCCACTGCAACTTTCGTTGCCCCTTTCGGGTTTGTGGTCTGGACTATCCCTTCACCCTCGTTTAAGGGTGCCTGCCGTCTAGTCTCTACACCTTCCTCACCGGTTCCGGCCGGAGAGGCTTGGCTCGGGATTACCGTGCCTTTACGGTTTAGGCTTCCCCGAATTTGGCAGGTTTCACCTGGAGATTACTCCGCCAGGCAGCCCTTGACAGCCGAGTCGTACCGGAAGCCCGATCTAGACTCGCTGCCTTGAGCCGGATGCTCTGACCGTTGAGCTATGGGCCCACGATAGCAACACTGATTATAACTCAGAACGGCCCCGCCGTCAATGTGGGGGCCGTCCGTTCTAGTCCAGGTAATCCTTGAGTTTCTTGCTTCGGCTGGGGTGTCGCAGCTTCCGGAGCGTTTTGGCCTCAATCTGCCGGATGCGCTCCCGGGTCACCCCGAATTCCTGCCCGACCTCTTCCAGGGTGCGCGCCCGGCCGTCGTCGAGGCCGAACCGCAACCGCAGCACCCGCTGCTCCCTTTCGGTCAGGGTCTTCAAAACGTCGTCCAGCTGCTCGCGGAGCAAGGTAAAGGAAGCTTCCTCGGCCGGCGCCTGGGCGTCCTGGTCCTCGATGAAGTCCCCCAGGTGCGAGTCCTCTTCCTCCCCGATCGGGGTTTCGAGGGACACCGGCTCCTGCGCGATCTTCTGGATCTCGCGTACCTTGTCCTCCGAGATGTCCATTTCCCGGGCGATTTCTTCGGGCAGCGGCTCGCGCCCCAGTTCCTGTAAGAGCTGCCGGGAAATGCGGATCAGCTTGTTGATGGTTTCGACCATGTGCACCGGGATCCGGATCGTCCGGGCCTGGTCGGCGATGGCCCGCGTAATGGCCTGCCGGATCCACCAGGTGGCGTACGTGCTGAACTTGAAGCCCTTGCGGTAGTCGAACTTTTCCACAGCCTTGATCAGACCAAGGTTGCCTTCCTGGATCAGGTCAAGAAACAGCATGCCCCGGCCCACGTAGCGCTTGGCAATGCTGACCACCAGGCGCAGGTTGGCCTCGATCAGGCGCCGCTTGGCCTCGTCGTCACCCGCAGCCATGCGCCGGGCGAGGGATACCTCTTCATCCGGAGTAAGAAGCGGGATGCGCCCGATCTCTTTCAGGTACATCCGCACCGGGTCGTCTATGTCAACGCCTTCGGGGATCGCGATTTCGGGTTCCTCCACGTCTTCCTCGCGCGTCTCTTCCTCCAGGGCCGCCAGGTCGGGACCTTCCGGCACCACCTCGATGCCCTCTCCGGCCAGTTTCTCGTACACATCGTCGATCTGGTCAGGGGTAAGCTCAAACCCCTGCAGACTGTCCATTACCTCGTTGTAGGTCAGCGTGCCCCGCTGTTTGCCCTTTTCCACGAGGTCCTGGATAAGATTCGTCGCCTCTTCCTTCACACTTGCTCCCCCCTCTCTAGGGTGTCTTGGATATCTCCTGAATCTTGCGCATCAACCGGTTCACCCGGTCAGGGTCGCCCGCCCTTTCGGCCGCGGCGACGTCGTTTAGAAGCTCCCGCAACTGTTCCCTGTAGTCCAGGCGCTTAACCGCCTTGATGTACGCCGCCAGTTCCGCGCCGAGATTCCCCTCTTCGGGGCTCTCCAGCCCCATCAGGGCCATAAGAACCTGCTGGTCGCCATCCTCCAGGTAGTTCGCCAGTAACGCCGGCTCAAAACCGGGCCTATCCCGGCGCCGCCACCAAGCGTCATAGATCCGCTGGTACCTGGCGTCCCTGAATTGGTATTCGCCTAACTCCTGCCTGACCGTCTCCAAAAACGGGGGGTTTTGCAGCACGAGGCGCAGTAAGCCGGTTTCAGTTTTTTCCCTGACCTGGGACGGTGTAGTAAGTATATTATGCATGTTTTTAGCAATATTATCCGAATTTGCCCAATTTTCTTGAGTGCGGGCCGCGAATTGGGCGTATTCGCTGCGTATTGTCTCCCAGGTCAGCCCGAGCACCCGGGCCGCGGTCTGAAAACCTTCCTCCCGTTCCACTTCACTCGCCAGTGCCCTCAGGTTGGGCATTACTTCCCGCAGTACGGCCAGCCTGCCCGCGGCCGTGGCCGTGCCGGTCCGGGCGCCGATCTGCACCAACTTATACTCCAGCAGCGGCGTGGCCGTTTGAACCAACCGGCTCCAGCCCTCCACCCCTTCTTCCCGCAGAAAATCGTCGGGGTCTCTGCCGGCCGGAACGCTGATCACCCAAACCCGGCAACCGACTTCCTGCAAGAGGTCCAGGCCCCGGATCGTGGCGGCGACCCCGGCGGCATCCGCGTCGTAGGCGATCAGAGCCTCCATCGTGTACCGCATCAGGAGCCGCCCCTGCTCCCGCGTCAGGCTGGTCCCCAGTGAGGCCACCGTGTTCCGGATTCCAAACTGGTGCGCCGTGATGGCGTCCAGGTACCCCTCAACAATTACGGCCCGACCCTCATCGCGCATCGCCGGCCGGGCCAGGTGCAGAGCGTACAGGATCTGCCCCTTGTGGAACACGGGCGTCTCGGGGGAATTCAGGTACTTGGGCCGGCTGTCATCCAGCACCCGCCCCCCGAAACCGACCACCCGGCCCGACGCGTTCCACACCGGGAAGATGATCCGATTCCGGAAGCGGTCGTAGTAACCCCGCTCCCCCTTGACCGCCAGTCCTAATTCCGCCGGTTCCGCGGGCGCGCAGCCCTTCTGTTCCAAAAACCTGGTCAGTGCATGCCACTCCGGCGGGGCGAAACCAAGCTGGAACTGGTCCCGGATCTCGGGAGTGATGCCCCTTTTCTTCAGGTAGGACCGGGCTTCACCGGCGTCAGCCCCCGCCTCCAGCCGCTCCCGAAAGAAATCCCGGGCCCATTCGTTGACCC
Source organism: Bacillota bacterium (assembly GCA_040757205.1). Taxonomy (NCBI): domain Bacteria; kingdom Bacillati; phylum Bacillota; species Bacillota bacterium. The sequence continues at coordinate 91,889 of JBFLXL010000008.1, read as the reverse complement.
GGTAGTACCGCTCGTACTTCTCATCCCGCGGCGAGGCGGTCACCGGGATGTCCACGCCCACCCGGCCGGCCAGATACCGTACGCTTTCGGGAAAGCTCAGGTTCTCTTTCAGCATCAGGAACCTGAAGACGTTACCGCCCAACCCGCAGCCGAAGCAGTAAAACATCTGACGCGCCGGCGTCACCGTGAACGAGGGCGTCTTCTCCTGATGGAACGGGCACAGCCCGACGTAATTTTTGCCCTTCTTCTCCAGGCGGACGTGCTCGGCGATCACGTCCAGGATGTCCGCCCGGGAGAACACTTCCTCCACCAGGTTTTCGGGAATCAGCCCGCCATATAAGCTATTCGGTGCGACCATATAATTTCCTGCCCTGCATCGACAATTTTTAGGGTTCGCGGCACACCGGGAAACCTTGAGGCACGAATAGATCCTGGAATACGGCGACCGCGTACCGGTCCGTCATCCCGGCGATATAGTCGCACACCACCTGCGCACGGGAGCGGTCATCCCCCGCCCGCCGCCGAAATTCAACCGGCAGCGCCTCCGGGCGGTTCGTGAAATAGCCGTACAGGCATTGCACCACGTGGGTGGCCTTATGCTCTTCACGTTTGGCCTCGGAACTGATGTACACGTTGTCGAACATGAACCGCCGCAGCCGGTCCATCGCCTCGCCGGTACGGACGCTCATCGCGATCATTGGCTGATCACGACTCGTATCGATCAGGTCCACAATCATGGTGTTGATCCGGGTGCGGTGAGAATGCCCCAGAATTTCCAGGCAGTCCGGCGGCAGCCGGTCCGGGGTCAGCACCCCGCCGCGCAGGGCATCGTCGATGTCGTGGTTGATGTAGGCAATCCGGTCGGCGATGCGCACTACTTGGCCTTCCAAGGTGACCGGCCGCCGCAGCCCGGTGTGGTTGGCGATCCCGTCCCGCACCTCCCAGGTCAGGTTCAGGCCCGCCCCTCCCTCCAGGCGTTCCACCACCCGGAGGCTCTGCTCGTTATGCCTGAACCCCCCCGGGTGTACCTCGTTCAAGGCGGCTTCACCCGTGTGCCCGAAAGGGGTGTGTCCGAGGTCGTGCCCCAGGGCCACCGCCTCGGTCAGGTCCTCATTCAGTTGGAGCGCGCGTGCGATCGTCCGGGCGATCTGAGCCACTTCCAGGGTGTGCGTCAGGCGCGTCCGGAAGTGGTCGCCCTCCGGGATGATGAACACCTGGGTCTTGTGCTTCAACCGGCGGAAGCTTTTGGAGTGGATGATCCGGTCCCGGTCCCGCTGGAAGGCGGTCCGCACGTCGCACTCCTCTTCCGGGCGCTCCCGCCCCCGGCTGGCGGCGCTGCAGGAGGCGTAGGGCGAGAGTCTTTCCCGCTCCCATATTTCGGTCCGGTTGCGCAGTTCGGCTTTTCGCAAGGGTGCCCGCCCCCTTTTCCTTTTTGCCCGACAAAAAACCCCGGGCCACCGGGGCCCGGGGAGCTTACTCAACCCTTAGCGGCTGTTCGGGCTGCCCGGCGCAGCTCGGCCGTCGCCCGGGCCACCTCCACCACCCGGCGCACCAGCAGGCGCATCCGTTTATCCACCTGGGGATCCTCCTGGGCGGGCTTCTGGGCGCAGGCGCCCTGGTGTCCGGGGTCTCCGCTCAAGTGCCCGTCACCGACGATCGTCATCCCCTGAGTCAGCATCATATCGTGCAGCGCGCGGACGGTGGTCTCCTGGCCCCCGAACCGGGAAGCGCCGGTGACCACGGCCCCGCCCACCACGTCCAGCAGCGCGAAGTCCTGGCGCAGCCGGCGGGTTTTGTCCCAGAACGCTTTGAGCTGACCCGAAACGGTGGCGAAATAGACCGGGCTCCCCAGGATCACCCCGTCGGCCTCGCGTAGCAGGTCCAGGGTCCCCGCCAAGGCGGTCCCTTCATAGCACACACCCTTGCAGGGCGTCGAGCAGTGCGCGCAGAACGGGATTCTGGCTTGTTTGATTATCTCCGAAGCCTGGATGTAGGCGGTTCGCACACCCAGGGACGCCGCCTCATCCAGCGCGGCCTTCAGCAGATAGGCGGTGTTACCGTCCTTTCGCGGGCTGCCGTTTATGGCCACTATCAGCATGGCAATCCCTCGCCTCCTGGTTCTAGGAGACCGCTGCAAAACTGCGCCTGGCTTTGTCAGGCTCGCCGTCCGGTGCTCACGTACCACCCAGTACGCTCCGCGCCGTCCGGCTTCACCTTTCGCGCCATGCTTGTTTTTCGCGGCCTCCAAGCGTTTAGAACGATTTCTGGTTTTGCAGCACTCTCCTAGACTGGTTCTGCCCTGAGCCGCCGCTCAGGGGAACCGTCGCAACCACCCGGTATACCGGGCCTTCACGGGTTAAGGTGCTCTGCATCAGGTCCACCCGGTCGACCGTAAAACTGCCCCAAGAGCCACGCGCCGCGGCTAGGGTTTGGGCGCGTTCCCGCAGGACGGCCGCGTTCCGGGCCGACCGCAGGCGTCCCAGGGTCAGGTGCGGCGAAAAAGATTTCTCCGCCGGGAAGCCGAGCGGAACGAGCACCCGGTCCACCCGGACCCACAGCTCCCGGAAACGTTCCAGCGCGCCCCCCACGCCGATCCAGAGCACGCGCGGCGGGCGGCCGAAGGTGCCCCACCCCGCCAACTCCAGCGTAAACGGCGCCAGGCCCGACACGCTTCCGGAAACAGCCCGGGTCAGGACCGGCACCACGGAACAGTCAACTCCACCCAAAAACTTCACCGTCAGGTGCAGGTTTTCCTGCTCCACCCATTTCATGTCCACGGGCAAATTTTGCAGCCCGGACTGAAACCGGCCAAGCTCGGCCTTCAAGCCGCCGGGCGGATTCACGGCCCAGAACAGGCGCAGCGCATTCATCGGTTACTCGGACCGGTAGCGCTCGCCCTTGTGGTAGATCTCCAGCACCTTGCCGGCGGTTTCCTCGACCGCCCTGTTGGTGACGTCGATCACGGAACAGCCGGAACGCTGGAAGATCTTACGCGCGTGCGCCAACTCTTTCAACACCCGCTCAGTGCTCGCGTAGCCGGCGTCCGCCGGCAGCCCCAGGGCTTTCAGGCGCTCCCGGCGAATCTCCACCAACTGCTGCGGGTTGACATTCAGCCCGATCAGCCGGTGCGGCGGAAGAGTGAAAATCTCATCCGGCGGGGCCACCTCCGGGACCAGCGGGATGTTGGCCACCTTGATCCGCTTATGGGCGAGGTACATGCAGAGCGGGGTCTTGCCGGTGCGGGACACGCCAAGCACCACCAGATCGGCCTGGATGATGCCGCGGGGGTCCTTGCCGTCGTCGTACTTCACCGCGAATTCAATGGCCTCCACCCGCCGGAAGTACTCCTCGTCCACTTTGCGCATCAGGCCCGGTTCCAAGCGCGGCGCGTTGGTGGTGATCGTCCCCATGGCCTCGATAAGCGGGCCCATGACGTCCACGGCCTTGATGTTCCGGGTGGCGGCCTCCTGCACCAGAATCTCGCGCAGGTTCGGCTGCACCAGCGTGAACACGATGATGCTGGGGAAACCGGCGGCCTCTTCCACGATTTCGCGGACATCCTCCGGCTCGTTTAGGTACGGCACCCGCCTGATCTCCAGTTGTCCGTGGTTGAACTGGCTGACCGCCGCCCGGGTGACCATCTCGGCCGTTTCCCCGACCGAATCGGAAACCACATAGACCACCGGGCGGGTGTGCTCTGGATCAACGATCGCAAACTCCTCCTTTACGTACTCTCTCCGAGTTCGACGAAGAGCCGGGCAATGTTTGTCTTGCTTAAACGTCCAACCACTTGCAGGCCGTCCTTTCCGTCCGGCTTGGCCGCCCGCCGGGTCACCGGCACGGCGTCCACCTCGTGCACCACCAGTTTTTTGGCCGCGGTCCAGACCGAGTCCCCGGCCTCCACCGTGACGATGTTCGGCATCCGGGTCATCACGATCCCGACCGGCAGTTTCTGTAAGTCTTGCGGCCCGCCCATGTTCTGTTTCAAGAGGTCCTTGCGGGACACGACTCCCTGCAGGAAACCCTGCTCATCGACGACGAACAGCGTGCCGCAGTCCTCCAGGAACATGGCCACGATGGCGTCGTGGGTCGACGAATCGTCCCGCACGACCACGGGGCGGGACATCACCGTTCCCACTTCAATCCGGCGGAGCTTCTGGGCGACAATGCGGTTGGGAGACTTGCCGCTGTAGAAATAGCCGACCCGGGGGCGGGCCTCCAGGAGGCCGGCCATGGTCAGAATGGCCAAATCAGGGCGCAGGGTGGCCCGGGTCAGGGAAAGCCGGTCGGCGATCTGTTCGCTGGTGATCGGTCCGTTGCCCTTGACGATTTCCATAATCGCTTCCTGACGTTTGGTCAACTCCAAGTTCATCACCCCCGCCGGAGCAATCTGCCATACCAATACTCCGCCACGGCCGATTATATGTGCACAATGCTAATCTTAAATACGCTCTTTCGACCCGGTTTTCCTGCAAGCGGCCGCGGTAACCGGGCACGGTTTTCCTGGCTACAACTTGGAGAGGTCCGCGAGGCCCTTGAACAGGCCGGCCACCAGCCGCAAGAGGGCCAGGCGGTTTTCCCGCACGGCCGCGTCCTCGACCATTACCATCACGCCGTCAAAGAAACGGTCCACCGGCTCGCGGAGTTCGGCGAGCGCGGCTAAAGCCGCGCCGTACCGGCGCCGGGCGGTCAGGGCTTCGACCTGCTCCCGCGCCTGGAGAAAGGCCCGGTATAAAGCTCCCTCAACCGGATCTGCAAAGAGCTTCGGCTCCACTTCGGTGCCCGCGGCGTTTTTGGCCAGGTTGTTCGCCCGGGTGAAGGCGGTGGAGATGTCGGTGAAGGCCGGGTGGGACTGGAACGCCGCCACCGCGACGGCCCGCTCCCAGGCGTCCCGGACGTCGGCGTGGCCGGCCGCCAGGGCCGCTTCCACCACTCCGTGGGACAGGCCGCGGTCCTGGAACAGGACCCGCAGGCGCTGCGCGAAGAAATCGGCCAACTCGGCACCCACGTCCGGGGCCGCCTCGGTCAGCCGCCCGCCGTAGGCGGCGTGTGCCTCCCGGAAAAGGGCGTCCAGGTTCAGGTAGGCCGGCGTGTCCAGCAAGAGGTGGCAGATGCCGAAGGCCTGGCGCCGCAGGGCGTAGGGGTCCTGCGAGCCGGTGGGCTGCACGCCCGTCCCAAAGGCCCCCACCAGGTTGTCCGCCCGGTCGGCCAGAGCCAGTACCAGGCCGGCGCGCGTCGCCGGCCGCCCTTCCCCGCCCGGCGCGGGCAGGTATTGCTCATGGAGCGCCTCGGCCACCGCCGGGGCCTCCCCGGAGCGCAGGGCGTACTCCCGGCCCATGATGCCCTGCAATTCGGGGAACTCGTACACCATGCCGGTCAGGAGATCGTTCTTGGAAAGGGCCGCCGCCCGTAGCGCTTGGGCGCGCTCGGCCTCGTCCAGCCCGAGGGCGGACGAAAGATAGGCGGCCAGCGCCGTCAGGCGCTCCATTTTATCGTGCATGGTGCCCAGGCTCTCCTGGAACACCATTTTTTTCAGCTCCGGTCCCCGGTCGGCCAGGGGCACCTTCAGGTCCTCGCGGAAAAAAAACGCGGCGTCGGCCAGGCGCGCCCGCAACACCTTCTCGTTCCCGGACCGGATCAGGTCCAGGTGCGCGGGTGTCCCGTTGTGCACGCCGACGAAGAGCGGCAGCAAGCGGCCGGTGCCGTCCCGTACCGGGAAGTAGCGCTGGTGCTCGCGCATCGGGGTGACCAGCACGGGCTCGGGGAGTTCCAGGTAGCTCTCCGGGAAACGCCCGCAAAAGGCGCACGGGTATTCCAGGAGGTCGGCCACCTCGGCCAGGAGTTCGGGGTCGTCCGCCACCGTGCCGCCCGCCGCCGCAGCAGCCGCGGCCGCGCGGACCTGTGCCCATACCAGTTCCCGGCGGCGCGCCGGGTCCACGATCACGAAGTTCTCTTCGAGGAGACTGAGATACGCACCGGCCGACGTGACCGGCAGACGCCCGGGGCTTAAGAAACGGTGCCCCCGGGTGTGGGGTCCGGACCGCACCCCGGCGACCGTGAACTCGACCACCTTGGTGCCGTGGACACAAAGAAGCCACCGGATCGGGCGCACGAACCGGAAGTCCTGGTCGCCCCAGCGCATGGGCCGGGGGAAAGTCAGCGCCCCGATCAGCCGGGGGCCGAATTCGGCCAGGATCTCGGCGGCCGGCCGCCCGGCCTCCTCGCGCACCGCGTACACGTATTCCACATGGCCCGCCGCCCGCGTCACCAGGTCATCCACGGCCACGCCCCGGCTCCGGGCGAAACCGAGCGCCGCCTTGGTGGGCACCCCGTCGATGTCAAACGCCGCTTTCTTGGGCGGCCCCTTGATTTCCTGGATCAGGGGGGCCTGGTGTCCAGCCAGGTCCCGGACGTAGAGGGTCAGGCGGCGCGGCGTGCCGTAGGCCGCCAGGTCCGCGTAGTCCAGGCGGTACTCGGCCAGCAGGGCGCGGCCCTTTTCGGCCAGTTCGACGAGCGCCGGGGGCAGGAAACGGGCCGGGATTTCCTCGGTCCCGATCTCCAGCACGAGGTCAGCGGCCATTCGGGGCACCCCCTTTCAGGAGCGGGAAACCGAGCTCTTCCCGCTGCGCGACGTAGGCTTGGGCGCAGCCGCGGGCCAGCGCCCGCACCCGGGCGATGTAGCCGGTCCGCTCGGTAACGCTGATCGCCCCCCGGGCGTCCAGCAGGTTGAAGACGTGGGAGCATTTGAGCACGTAGTCGTAGGCCGGCAGCACCAGCCGCTGCTCCAGGACCGCCTGCGCTTCCCGTTCAAACCCGTCGAACAGGTCGTGCAGGAGCTCCACGTCCGCGATTTCGAAGTTGTAGTGGGAGTGCTCCACCTCGCCCTGGAAGTGCACGTCGCGGTAGGTGACGTTTCCCGTCCAGGTGATGTCGAACACGTTGTCCCGGCCCTGCAGGTAGAGCGCCAGCCGCTCCAGCCCGTAGGTGATCTCGGCGGAGACCGGTTTTAAGTCGAAACCGCCGCATTGCTGGAAGTAGGTGAACTGGGTGATCTCCATCCCGTCCAGCCAGACTTCCCAGCCCAGGCCCCAGGCCCCCAGGGTGGGCGACTCCCAGTTATCTTCCACCAGGCGGATGTCGTGCATGAGCGGGTTGATCCCGATCGCCCGCAGGCTGTCGAGGTAGAGTTCGATCACGTCGTCCGGGGAGGGCTTCAAGATCACCTGGTACTGGTAGTAGTGCTGCAGGCGGTTGGGGTTCTCGCCGTAGCGGCCGTCGGTCGGCCGCCGGGACGGCTCCACGTAGGCCACGTTCCAGGGTTCCGGCCCGAGCACGCGTAAGAAGGTGGCCGGGTTCATGGTGCCGGCGCCCTTCTCCACGTCGTAAGGCTGCTGGATAATGCAGCCCCGGTCCCCCCAAAACCGGTCCAGCGTTAAGATCAGCTCTTGAAAATCCACTTCCACCCCTCCTAAAAAAAGGGGGACTGTCCCCCTTTTTGCCTTTCTGCCTTCTTTCACTTTCAAGATAAGAGGTCCATTTTGCGCAGGAAGGCCAGGGTGCGGGGCTCCTTCTCCAGGTGGCGGCAGATGCAGGCTTGGAGCGCCCCGGCCACTTCCCGCGCGGTCGCCGCGTCGACGCGGAGCACGCTCAGCCGGTCCAGCGGCCACTCCAGCAGCTTGCCAAGCACCTGGACCGCCGCCGGTCCGCAAGACGGGGCGGGCGGGTCCCGGTCCCGGCATTGCCGGCAAAGCACTCCCCCCAGGGCCGGGCTCAAACGGACCGGCACTGCGGACCGCGCCCCACAGCCCGCACAAGAGCCCAACTCCGGGCCGAAGCCCGCCAGCACCAGAATCCGGGCCTCGAAAAACCGCACCGCCAGGACGTTCTTGTCCTCCGCCAGTCGCCGCAGCACCTGGAGCAGCAGAACGTAGATCCCGGGATCCGGCTGGCCCTCCACCGCAAAACCCTCGGCCACCTCGCACACGTAGCCCGCCAGGGCCAGGGCCTCCAGGTCGGCGTGCAGGGCGGGGAACTCTTCCAGAGCTTCCGCCTGCCGCACCACGTCTATCTCCCGGCCCCGCTCCAGCAGGAACCGGGACCGGCAAAAGGGCTGCACGGCGCCGCGCTTCCGGCTCGTCGGCCGGGCCGCGCCGTGGGCCCACACCCTAATCTTGCCACGATCGCCGGTCAAGAGGACGAGCGTCCGGTCGGCCTCCCGGACGGCCGACGACCGCAGCACAATGGCCTCGGCCTGGTATTGTTTCACCTGACTACACTTTCCTTTATCGCACCAATCAAGTACAATCTTTCGAGAAGGGAGGCCTGGTCATCGGATGCGGATCGTTGTGGCCATCACGGGCGCGTCGGGGGCGGTCTACGGCATCAGCGTACTGCGGGAACTGGCGGCGCTGAACGCCGAGATCCACCTGATCATCAGCCGGGCCGCCCGCTATATCATCCGGCAGGAAACCGGGCTGGACCCCGACCTGGTGGCCGGGTGCACCCCGTTTTCCTTCACCGAGGACGACTTCGACGCCGACATCGCCAGCGGCTCATTCCGGCACGAGGGCATGGTGATCGCCCCGTGCAGCATGAAAACCCTGGCCGCCGTGGCCCACGGCTACGCCGAAAACCTCATCCAGCGCGCGGCCGACGTCACCATTAAGGAGCGGCGGCGCTTGGTCCTGCTGCCGCGGGAAACCCCGTTGAGCCCCATTCACCTGGAGAACATGCTCAAGCTGGCCCGGATCGGCGTGATCATCATGCCCCCGGTGCCCGCCTTTTACCTGCGGCCCGCCGGCATCGACGACCTGGTGCGGCACACCACCGCCCGGGTGCTCGGCCAGTTCGGCATCGAACACCACCCGGCCGACGGCTGGGGGGAAAAGTACCGCCTGCCCGGGGGCACATCCACCTAGGAGACCGCTGCAAAAAACTCGCGCCTGGCAAAAAAGAGGTGCTTCGCCGCATCAAGCCATGCTTGTTTTTCGTGGCCTCCAAGCGTTTAGAACGATTTCTGGTTTTGCAACACTCTCCTAGGTGCCGCTCACGTTCCGGCTCGGGTCTCGAGTCCGGCTAGCCGATGAACCGGAAGAAGATCAGGGAGGCCACTGTAAAATAGATCATCAGGCTGATCGCATCCATCACCGTCGTGATGAACGGTCCGGACGCCAGCGCCGGGTCAACCCCCATCCGGTTGATCAACAGGGGGAACAGAGTCCCAATCGCGCTGGCCGTGGCCATGGCCGCCGCCAAGGACGCCCCCACCACCACCCCCAGCAACGCCGAGTCCAGCCAGACCGTCGCAATCGCCGCCAGGACCAGCCCGCTGATCACCCCGACAATCATCCCGACCCGGATCTCCTTGAAAATCACCTGTGTAACCCGCCTGGTGTCGACCTCGCCGGTCGCCAGGCCCCGGACCATCACGGCCATAGTCTGAGTGCCCACGTTACCCGGACCACCGGCGATCACCGGCATAAAAAAAGCCAGCGCCACCACCCCGGCCAAGGTGTCTTCATAAAACTTGACCACGCTACCCGCCAGCAGCGCGCCGAACAGCAGGGCGATCAGCCAGGGCAGGCGCCGGCCGGCCCGCTGTAAGACGCCCAGTTCAAGGTATCGTTCCTGGTGCACACTGGCCAGGCGCAGGTAGTCTTCTGTCGCCTCTTCCTCGATGACATCCAGAACGTCGTCCACGGTGACGATTCCCAGCAGTGCCTCTTTGTCGTTAACCACGGGGACGGCCAGGAAGTCGTACTTCGCGACCACCCGGGCCACTTCCTCCCGGTCGGTGTCCACGAGCACCCGAATGAGGGGGCTGGTGCGCATCACGTCTTCGATCCGGGCCCCAGGCGCCGCCAAGATCATCTCGCGCAGCGAGATGACCCCCACCAGTTGGTTTTGGTCGTTGACCACGTACACGTAGTACACGGTCTCGGCTTCCTGCGCCATGCGCCGCAGAATCTGGATCGCCTCGTCCGTCGTCAGCTCCTTGTTGACGGCGACGAACTCGGTGGTCATGATCCCACCGGCCGTTTCGGCGCCGTACTCCAGAAGTTCGGCCACGTCCTCGGCCTCGGGGTCGGACATCAGTCTCAGGTACTGTTCCTGTTCATCCTCAGGGAGTTCACCCAAAAGGTCGGCGGCGTCGTCGGCGGACATCTCCTGCAGGATCTGGGCGCTGGCCTTGCGCCCCAGGCCCTTCAAGAGCGGGGTGATCTCGTCGCGGTCCAGCTCAAACAGCACCTGGGCCGCGCGCTCGCGCTCTATGTGACGCAGCAGCTCAACCCGCTCTTCAAGCGCAAAAGTGCGCAAAACCTCAGCAAGGTCCGCGTAGTGGACCTCGAGTAAGAATTCCTCCAGGGGCTCGTAGTTGCCTTCGGCGAGAAAATCGTGGATTTTCCAGCGTACTTCCTCAAAATTGCCCACGTTCATCACCCCCATAAGACCACACTCAATGTATCAACTTTTTCCTCCATTGTCAACGTCATGGGGAGCAGGCTTCAAAACTGCAAATCAGCACACTCGGTGAACTGACGGTCTTCAAGTTTTGAAGCTTTGAGGTTTTAAGGTCTGACCCCTGGGGCGGCGGCTAGGGCAAGATCCGACGGCCGCCGAGGAAACGGGCGCTGTAGTACGCGGTGTCCAGGCTGGTCCAGATCACCGCGCCCCCGGCCGAACTGCCGTGCAAGAACATGTTGTTGCCGTAGAAGATCCCGACATGGGAAGCGCCGGCGCGGTAAGTGGTGAAGAAGACCAGGTCGCCGGGACGCAGCTCCGCCCGGCTCACCGGGGTACCCACCCCGAACATGTCGTAGGACGTCCGGGGAAGGGAAATACCGTGGTGTCCAAACACGTGGTAGACGAAGCCGGAACAGTCAAAACCGCCCGGGGCCGTGCCGCCCCAGCGGTACGGGTGTCCCTCCAGGGTCCGCCCGTAGTCCAGGATGATCTGCACCCGGTCCCCGGAACGGCCGGGCGCCGGGTTGGGCGCCGTGCGCACCGCCGGCGCCGCGGCGGGCGGCGGCCCCCAAACGGCCGTTTCCGGTATGACCAAAACTTGCTTGGGGAAAATCAAATCGCTTCGGAGGTTGTTGGCCTGTTTGAGGGCGGTGACCGAGGTTCCCAGCCGGTTGGCGATGGTCCAGAGCGAGTCGCCGCTTTTTACTGTGTAGCGAGTCTGGGATTGGGTGGCGGCAGCCGGAGCCACCATATCCACCCCCGTGAAGGGGAGGCCGGTCAAGCCCCAGATGAGTCCCGCGGACAAAACGATGAGGCAGAATTTGCTTAGTAAAGAGCCGGCTCGAGGTTTCAAGAAAGCGGCACCCCCTTTGGGATTGTGCTCAAAGCTTGCTGTATGGGTCCCTGCCAGGGTTCGGTGCTAGGAGTCCCTGTATGGGTCCGCCTGACGAATAGCTTCGTCAGGATCCTGGAAAGTTCCTGCCCGCCTGCCGCAATTTACCGAAAAAAACATGCGCTCGGAAAGGACGGGTGGACAGACCGGAATTTAACCGGTTATTTAAAGCTATGACGAAGAGGACGGCCGGTCACCCCGCTTCAGCCCTGATCGGATGGACACTCTCGAAATCAGCGGTTATACTGGAATATCATCGTACAAAAGGAGAAGATCGCCTGTGAACGTAACCGAATTAAACTTGCGCTTCGCGGATGCCCTAAAACGTATCCGTGCCACCAAACCGCTGGTCCACCAAATCACCAACCACGTGGTGATGAACGACACCGCCAACGTTACCCTGCACATCGGCGCGCTGCCGGTGATGGCCCATGCGATCGACGAAGTCTCCGAGATGACCGGCTTGGCCGGAGCCTTGGTCCTTAACATCGGCACGTTGAGTCCGGCCTGGGTGGAGGCCATGCTGCTCGCCGGACGGCACGCGAATGAACTGGGCCTCCCGGTGGTGCTCGACCCGGTGGGCGCGGGGGCCACCGCCTACCGCACCGAGACCAGCCTGCGCCTGCTCGACGGGCTGCGGGTGGCCGTGGTGCGCGGCAACTCGGGCGAGGTCGGCGCCTTGAGCGGCGCCGGCGGCGTGGTCCGCGGGGTGGAGAGCGTGGAAGGCGTGGCCGACCCCGCAGCCGCGGCCGGGGCGCTGGCACGCCGGTACGACACCACCGTGGTAATCACGGGACGGCGTGACATCGTCACCGACGGGGAGCGGGTGCTGGCCGTGGATAACGGGCACGAATGGCTGACCACCATCACCGGCTCGGGTTGCATGGCCACCGCGCTGGTCGCGGCCTTCGCGGCCGTGGAGAGGGACCCTTTGGTGGCCGCAGCGGGCGCACTGGCCGCCTACGGCCTGGCCGCCGAGAAGGCCGCCGGGGAAGCCCGCGGGCCGGCCAGTTTCCGCACCGCCCTCCTGGACCAAGTCTACCACCTGACCCCGGAACAGGTCGCCGCGGGCGCCCGCGTGGAACGGCTGCGCTAGTATCCCCGGGACACTGCGTGATAAGTGCTGAAGATAACCAGAACACCTGGAATACCCAGGGATTCTGGACAAAAAGCTGTCCCCTTCCGGTTGGTCCCAGGGGAATGATGCCCTTAGAGCAATATCCCGGGTTCAGCCTGTAGGAAGGCTTATGCCTAGCCGTAGCGGCAACCTCAAGAAGGCGGGCGGTCGCGCGGCGCTTTGCGCCCGCCGCCGGGCCCCCGTCCGCCGGCGGCCACTTTCCGGCGCCACACCTTTTTCTCGACCGCCTCTTTCAGGACCACCGGGCGGTTGTCCAGTTGCCCGCCCTGCACCCGCACCACCAGGTCCTCCATTACTTGTTTAACTTGTGGACCGCGCCCGACCAGGGCGGCCACCTCGCCCCCGGTGATGGCCAGGTCCTCCGGGTAAAACGGCACCCGCCACATGATGTCCTTCACCATTTCCGCCAGCCGCTCATTGCCGTCCAGGACCGCGAGCGTATCCACCTTGCCCCCCAAAAGGTCGGCGCGCCGCAGCACCAGGCACTCCCCCACCGCCTCCAGCAGTTCCTGCCGGCTGTGGAAGTCGGGCGCCAGGCTTTTCAGCCACCGCCGCACGAAGCGCTCCTCCAGTTCGGGAAAGCGCATGTGGTTTCTGACCAGCCAGGTCACCCGCCGCGCGAAGGTCGGCGGGAAACGCAGGCGCTCCATGACCCGCCCGGTGATCTGGGCCCCCTTCCGGGCGTGGCCGTAGTCGGTCGGCAGGCCGCGCCGGTTGGTCCCGCGCACCTCGGGCAGCCCCTTGGCTGTGTCGTGCAGCAGGGCCGCCCAGCGGAGCACCGGCTCGGCCGGGACGTTTTCCACCACCCGCAGCGTGTGCTCCCACACGTCGAACTGGTGGTACTCGGGGTTTTGGGCCACCCCCGCCAGGCGCGCCAGCTCCGGCAGCACCGAGACGACCGTGTCGGCCCCGTTCACCCGCCCCCGGCAGTCGGCGGCCAAAAGCCCCGTCTCGCGCATCAGCTCCAGCCCGGCCGCGGCGTGTTCCGCCATCAGCGTGCGGTACACCTCGTCCCGCACCCGCTCCACCGAGAGCCCGGCCACCCGCTGCAGGGCCCGCGGGATGGCCGCCTTGGTCTCCGGGTCCAGGGTGAAGCCGTATTCCGCCACGAAGCGGCAGGCGCGGAACATCCGCAGGGCGTCTTCCCCGAACCGCTCCTCCGGGTCGCCCACCGCCCGCAGCACCCCCGCCTGCAGGTCGGCGCGGCCCTCGAAGGGGTCGACGATGCTGCCGTCGGCGCGCATGGCGATAGCGTTCACCGTGAAGTCGCGCCGCGCCAGGTCGTCCTCCAGGGCCCAGACGAACTCCACCTTCTCCGGGCGGTGGGCGTCGTTCCCGTAAAGCTCGGTCCGGAAAGTGGCGATCTCGATCTCCTCGTCGTCCAGAATCCAGGACGTCACCCCGAAGGCGGCCCCTTTCTTGAAAGCCTTGATCCGGTTTTCGGCCGCCAGGGTCAGCACTTCCCGCGGGCAGGCGTCGGTGCAAACGTCGAACTCCTTGGGCTCGCGCCCCAGCAGCAGGTCGCGCACCGCGCCCCCGACCACGTAGGCCTCGCGCCCCGCCGCGTTGATAATGTCCAGCACCTTGCGCACCCCGGGGGAGAACACTTAAAGCCTCAGTCCTTTCCCTTGATGACCGCCAGGGGCAAAAGCCGCGCCACCTTCGTGGTCAGTCCGATCTCGGCCAGGGTCTCCACCACCTGGTCGACGTCTTTGTAAGCGAGCGGGGACTCGTCGACGATTTCCTTGAAGTTGCGCACGTTGTAGAGCACCGGCCCCATCGATTCCTCGAACTGCTCGCGGCTGATGGTGCGTTCCGCCGCGCCCCGCGAAAGCACCCGCCCGGCCCCGTGGTTGACCGAGAAGAAGGTCTCCGCCGTCCGCTCGGTGCCGGCCAGTACGTACGAGGAAGTGCCCATGCTCCCGGGGATCAGGGCTGGGTGCCCGGTCTCCCGGTAGGGCCGGGGGTTGTCTTCGTGCCCGGGCGGCAGCGCCCGGGTGGCTCCTTTGCGGTGTACCAGCACTTTGCGCCCTCCGTGCCGCTCCCACTTGGCGATGTTATGCGCCACGTCGTAGACCAGCCGCCAGCCCAGCTTTTCCGGGTCCTGGCGGAGCACGTCGGCGAACGCGCGGCCGACGTCGTGGCTGATCAGGTGCCGGTTGGCGAACGCGAAGTTCACCGCGCAGGCCATGGCCTGAAAATATTGCCGCCCTTCCGGGGAGTCGCTCGGGGCACAGGCCAGCCCTTTGTTGGGCAGTTCGATGCCGTATTTCTTGGCGACCGTCACGTGGCTCCGGCTGAAGTCGGTGCAGATCTGGTGCCCGAACCCGCGGCTGCCGGTGTGAATCATCACCGCCAGCTGTCCGGGGAAAAGCCCCCACCGCTCGGCTAGCGCCGGCTCGTAGACCTCGGCCACTTCCTGGAACTCGATGAAGTGGTTGCCGCCCCCCAGCGTGCCCAGCTGCGCCTCGCCGCGCTTGTAAGCCTCGCGGCTCACCGCGTCCAGGTCGGCGCCCGCCAGGCAGCCACCCTCCTCAATGTATTCCAGGTCGCGCGCGTCGCCCACTCCCTGTTCCACCAGGGCGCGGGCCCCGGTCTTCGCCACCCGCGCAAACAGCCGCCGGGAAAGCTCCCCGTGCTTGCTCTTCTTGCCGACCCCCGTGGGCACGTAGTCCTCGGCGGTGAGCATCAGGTTTCTGAGCTGCGGGACGGGGACCTCCCGCACCCGCAGGCCGGTGCGGATCAGGCGGACGCCGCAGTTGATGTCCATCCCCACCGCCCCGGCCGAAATCACGCCGTCCTCGCCGACCGCCATCACCCCGCCGATCGGCAGGCCGAAACCCTCGTGGATGTCGGGCATACCGACCACCGGGTTGACCACGCCGGGCAGCATGGCCGCGTGGGCCAACTGCTCCAGGCTCTTGTCGTCGCGCAAAAGCGGCAGCAGCACCTCGTTGACGTAGACCACCGCGTCCACCCGCATGTTGCCCTTGCGGGGGAGACGGTAGCGGTTCTTGCCGTCCCGGACCAGTTCCATTTCTGTCACGCTCCCGCCCAAACTATGTCGCCATTTATGATAGCATACCCGGGCGGGGATGCGGAAGAAAAGTTTCCCATCCAACTGGCGCCCGCGCGACACGCTGTCTATCCTATCTTATTCGGTGGGCTTTTCCGGGCGGCGCTCCGCGGCGGCGGGCGCGGTGGAGTCAACGGGGATGACGGAACCGGTGAATGCAGCGGCTGCGTCGGCACCGGCGTGGGCGTCGGGGCTTGCCGGCGCAGCGGTGCGCGGCACCTTTCCGGCCAGAAGGGCCAGGCCGCAGAGCCCCACTACGGCGCCGGCGCCGAAGGCCGCCGGCGCGTCCCAGCGGTGGGCGACGGCGCCGGCCATCAGGTTCCCGAGCGGCATCATCCCCAGGAAGACCAGGGAGTAGACGCTCATCACCCGGCCCCGCAGGCGGTCGGGCGCGGCCAGCTGGACCGTGGTGTTCACAAGCCCGGCGAACACCATCATCGACAGGCCCCCCAGCGCCAGCACCGGCAGGGCCAGCCAGAACAGGCCGGTGAAGGACAGCGCCAGGTGGGCCAGGCAAAGCCCTAGCGCCCCCGCGAAGAGCACCTCGGCGCGCGGGCCCCGGTGGCTGATCATGGCGAGGTAGAACGCCCCGGCCAGGGAGCCCAGCCCGTGAGCGGCCATCAGGAAACCGAAGCCCTGCGCACCCTGAAGCAGCACCTCGCGAGCGTAGACCGGCACCAGGACGTTGAAGTTGAAGGCGAAAAGGCTCAACACGGCCATCAGAAGGATCGGGTACAGCACCGTGGGGGTGCTCCGGACGTAGTTGAGGCCCTCGCCGATCTCGGCCCACACCTTTTTGAGGGCCCGGTCGGCGGGGGGCGGGTTCGCGGTCCGAATCAAGAAGAGGCTCGCCAGCACGGCCGTGAAGCTCAACCCGTTGACGAAAAAACATACCGGCAGGCTGAACCCGGCGATCAGGAGGCCGCCCGCGGCCGGGCCCACGAAGCGGGCCACGTTGAAGATCGAGGAGTGCAGGGCGATGGCATTCATCAGGTCTTCGCGCCCGGCCAATTCGATCAGGAAGGACTGGCGGGCCGGGATGTCCAGGGCGTTGGCGAGCCCCACCACGAACGCCAACAGCAGGACGTGCCAGTACTGGACCAGCCCGGTGACCGTGAGGAACCCCAGGGTGTAGGCCACCAGCATCAACACCGACTGGGTGCCGATGATCAGGCGGCGCTTGGCTATGCGGTCGGCGACCACCCCGCCGAGCAGGCTGAACAGCATAATGGGCGCGAACTGGGCCGCGCCGACCAGCCCCAGGAGCAGGGGCGAGCCGGTCAGCTCCAGGACCAGCCACGCCAGCGCCACGTTCTGGATCCAGGTGCCGACCAGGGATACCGACTGCCCCAGCCAGTAGACGCGGAAGTTCCGGTGGCGCAGGGCGGCCAGCGGCCGGGCCCCTTTCCTGGGCGCCGGGGCGGTCCGCCGCTGCAGCTCCTCCACTGGGGAAGGTTCAAGGCTCAAGGGCTTCGCCTCCCGACACCATCATGCTAGCATACGCCCGCCCGGACCGTCCAAGTTCAAGACCGGCCGGTTAATGGCTGCATATCTTTTGGAAAACGGCAGCAGCCCGGTTTGACAAAGAACGGCCGAAAGAGGCTATTTTGAGATACTGGCTGGCTGATTGATTGATATTGACTGCAGTTATGTGATTTCGTTCCGCACGTACACCCGCGGCACGCGCGCGCTGACCGCGCAGACCACCTCGTAGTTGATGGTGCCGAGCAGTGCGGCCAGCTCGTCCACGTGCAGTTCCGCCTTCCCCTGCCGGCCGAACAGCACCACCTCGTCGCCCGCCGCCACGTCCGGAATGTGCCCCACGTCGACCACCACCTGGTCCATCGTCACCCGCCCGACCACCGGCGCGCGCCGCCCGTGGATCAGGACCGCGCCCCGGTTGGAAAGGTGGCGGTTGTAGCCGTCTGCGTACCCGCAGGGTACGGTGGCCAGAGTCGTCGGGGCCGGCGTGGTGTAAGTGGAGCCGTAGCTGACGGTCCACCCGGCGGGCACCCGCTTGACGGAGCCGACCTGGGCTTTGAGGGTCATGACCGGACGCAGGTCGACCCGGCGCGTCTCCACCTCCGGGGACGGGTACAGGCCGTACAGCATGATCCCCGGACGCACCAAGTTCAGCCGACTCTCCGGCATGTCGATGAGCGCCGCGCTGTTCGCGGCGTGCAGGAGTTCGATGTCGATCCCGTCGTGCCCCAGGGTGCATGTGACTTCCACGAAATCGACCAGTTGGCGCCGGGCGTGGGCCTTGTCGCGCCGGTCCGCGTTGGCGAAGTGAGTGTACAGGCCCTTGATCTCCAGGTGCGGCAGGGATGCGATGGTCAGGATGTGCCGGTACAGGTCCCGGTCGGCGGTGACCAGCCCGAGGCGGCCCATCCCGGTGTCGAGCTTTAAGTGCACGGGCGCGGTGCGGCCGTGGCGGCCGGCCGCGGCCGAGAGCCCGGCCGCCGTCTCCGGGTCGAAGACCGTGAGCGTCAGGTGGTGGTCCAAGGCCGTGTCGTAGAGGGCCGGCGGCACAAAGCCCATCACCAGCACCGGGGCGTCCATCCCCGCCTCGCGGAGCGCCACCCCCTCCTCCACCCGGGCCACGCAGAGACGGTCGGCGCCGTGCGCCAAGAGCGCGCGGGCCACCTCGACCATCCCGTGCCCGTACGCGTTCGCCTTTACCACCGCCGCCACCTCGGTGTCGCGCCCGACCAGCCGACGCACCTCGCCGAGGTTGTGCACCAGGGCGGAAAGGTCCACCTCCGCCCACACCGAATACTCTTTCAAAAACACCCCACCCAAAAAAGGGGGACAGTCCCCTATTTTACCTTCTTTGACTTTCACAATCCTCAGTTTGAAGTCGCGAACCCAGACTCCAGAAAGGGGACAGTCCTCCGTTTATTCTGCTTCCAAGTCTCCGCTCGCGACAACACCGAAAGGAGGTTCAGACAACTTGCTGCGCGCATAGGTCCGTCTTTAAAAAACAGGGGACTGTCCCCCTTTTCTTAGGCGAGTTCGCGGAAGGCCGCGGGCAGATACTCCAGCAGGTTTCCGGCCAGCAGGGACGCCTGCCCGCGTTCCGCCGCCGCCAGGTCGCCGGCCCGCCCGTGCAGGAAAGCGGCCGCCGCCGCCGCCGGACCGGGTTCCAGGCCCTGGGCCAGAAGCCCGGCGATCATCCCGGTCAGGACGTCGCCGGTTCCGCCCGTGGCCATCCCGGGGTTCCCCGTCGGGTTGATGTATGTCCTGCCCGGTTCGGCCACCAGTGTGCGGGCCCCTTTCAGCACCACCGTGCACCGCCAGGCGGCGGCCGTGCGCTCGGTGACGCCGAGACGGTCGGCCTGCACCTCGGCCGCGCCCTTCAAGCCTAGAAGCCGCGCCATTTCCCCCGGGTGGGGGGTGAGCACCAGGTCGGGTTTTTCCCGGAAGCCGCCGGGCGGGAACGATTCCGCCACGGATGCCCCCGCGGGCGCCCCGACGTGACTCCGGCCGGCCTCCCCTTCCCCGGCCGCGAAGGCGTTCAGGCCGTCGGCGTCCAGGACGCACGGCACCCGCACCCCGGGCAAAAGCTCGCGGACCAGTTCCACCGTCTCCGGATGCGCGGACAGTCCCGGACCCAGAGCCAGCACGGAGACACGGGGCAGGAATTCCTCAATCTGCTCGCGGGCCGCCCGGCTCAAAGTCCCGGCGCCGGTCTCGGGCAACCCGAGGGTCATCAGCTCCGGCTGCAGACCGGCGGCCACCGCCTGGATGCCCCGGGGCACGGCCAGGGTGACCAGCCCGGCCCCGGCATAAGCCGCCGCGCGCGCCGCCAGGACGGCCGCGCCGGACATCCCCCGCGATCCCGCCGCCACCAAAACGTGGCCGAAACGCCCCTTGTGCGCCTCCACCCCGCGGGGAGGCAACCACCCCCGAACCAGTGCCGGGGTGAGCAGATACCGGCCGCCCTCCGCCTCCGCCTCCAGCAGCGGCCGCGGCAGGGAGATGTCCACCACGTGCAATTCGCCGGTCCGCCCCGCCCCCGGTTCCAGGACCAGCCCGAGCTTGGGCAGGCCGAACGTGACCGTGTGGGTCGCCTGGACGGCCGGCCTGCGCACCGCGCCGGTGTCCGCCTCCACCCCGGACGGGATGTCCACGGCCACCACCGGTTTGCCCGACTCGTTGACGGCCTCGATGGCCTTTCGCGCCCGGTCGCGCACCTCGCCCCTGAAACCGGTGCCGAAGAGCGCGTCCACCACCAGGTCCGCCGACAGCAGCGCAAGCTGCAAAAACTGAACCGCGTTCCGGTCCTGCAGCAGGTGGAGCCGTTGCCCAAGCCTCTTCCAGATCTCGAGGTTGACTCCGGCGTCACCCGCCGCCTCCGCCGGGTCACCGCTGAACAGAACCTTCACCCGGGCACCGTTCTGGAGCAAATGGCGGGCGGCCACCAGCCCGTCGCCGCCGTTGTCGCCCTTTCCGGCCAGAACCACCACCCGTTTTCCGTCCACCCCGCCCAGGACCCGGCGCACACAGTCAAAAACCTTAAGGCCCGCGTTTTCCATCAAGACGAGCCCCGGGATGCCGTATTCCTCGGTGGCCCGGCGGTCTATCTCCCCCATTTCCGCCGCGGTAACCACCCGCATAGATCCTCACCCTCCCCAAAAACTGCGACCGGTTGCGACAGGGGACGGTTCTCTGTTGCAAAACCCCCGCCCTGCCCCGTATCAAAAAGGAGGACTGTCCCCCCCCTTCTTAGCTTTCTTGACTTTCGGACGGGCCGACGGCGATGGCGAAGGCCACGGCCTGGTCCCCCTCGTGGCTCAGCGACAGCAGCACCCGGGTGATCCCCCGCCGGGCCGCGGCCCGGGCCGCGCCCCCGGTCAGCGCCGCCACCGGTCCGCCACCCGGACCGTTGGTGATCTCCACGTCGTGCCAGCGCCCACCCGAAAAGCCGGTGCCCAGCGCCTTGAACACCGCCTCCTTGGCGGCGAAACGCGCCGCGTAGCACTCGTAGGCCGTGCGGCGCGCCCGGCAGCAGTCCCGCTCGGCGGGCGTGAAAAGGCGCACCAGTATGCGGCCCCCGGTGCGTTCCGACGCCGCCCGGATCCGGTTGACCGAAACAAGATCGACTCCGATACCCAGGATCAAGAGAGTCCCCCCGCGCGCGTCGCTTCGCATCAAAGACCGAGTATCTTGCGTTTTTCGCCACAGCGGATCAAACTATTGAAAGCTTCACCACCGGTGCAGATAAATCAAAAGCCCAGAATCTTGCGCAGTTTTTTCGCCTGCCCCCGGCTGAGCGGCACCTCACTCCGCTCCCGGTCGTCCACCACCAGGGCGTAGGTGCCGCTGAAAAGCGGGATGATCTCCTTCACCTTGCGCAGGTTTACCACGCAGCACCGGTGGGTGCGGAAGAAGATGTTCGGGTCCAGCCGCCCCTCCAGTTCCTTGACGGTGAAGCGGGTCAAGAGCTTTTCGTCGTAAGTCTTGATGCACACCGTGTCCTGCTCGGTGAAGGCGTACACGATGTCGGACTCGCTGACCAGGATGGTCTTCCCGTTCCGCTCGGCCGGAATCCGGTCGATCCGGAACGCGGGCACGGCGGCGGCCGGAACGCCCCCGTCAACCGCCTCGGCGCACGGGGCCACCTCCTGCGTGGCCCGGATCACCTTGTTGATCGCCATCCGCAGGCGACCCTCGTCAATGGGTTTCATCACGTAGTCGATGGCGTCCACTTCAAAAGCCTTTAAGGCGAACCCGTTGTACGCGGTCACGAAGATCACGTAGGGCGGGCTCTCCAGTTCGCGGATGGCCGCGCCCAATTGCAAGCCGTCCATTCCCGGCATGGAGATGTCCAGGAACAGCACCGAATAATCGAGCGCTTCGATCAGGGCCAGCGCCTCGTGGGCGTTGGCGGCCTCACCCACGACCTCGATGTCCGGGAAGTTGCCCAGCAGATAGCGCAACTCCTGGCGGGCCGGGTACTCGTCGTCAACTATCAAGGCTCTTAGCTTCATTGGCCCTGCTCACTCCCTTCTCCTGAACGCCGTGCACCAGCGGAATCCGGAAATACACCCTGGTTCCCACACCTGCTTCGGTGTCTATCTTCAGCCCGTATTCGGCGCCGAAAAGACTTTTTAGGCGTTCGCTGACGTTGCTCAACCCCACGCCGCTCCCCGAACCGAATCCGGGCTTGAAAACCTGCGGCAGAATGTCGTCCGGGACACCCACCCCGTCGTCCGCAATCTCCACCTGCATTTCCCCGCCGGCCCGGCGGATGATGATCTTCACCGTACCGTTCCCCATCTTCGGCATGATCCCGTGTTTCACCGCGTTCTCGACAAGCGGCTGCAACGTGAGCACCGGCACCTGGAAGTCCAGCAAGCTCTCGTCCACGTCCCGGACCACGTGCAGCTTCTCGCGGAAGCGAGCTTTTTCCAGGACGGCGTAGGCGTCGACACACTCCAATTCCTCGGCCAGCGTGCTGAAGTGCCCGGTGCGCTTAAAGGCGTGCCGGAAGAAGGCGGCCAGACGGATCAGCAGGCGGCGCGCGGTCTCGGGGTGCGTACGGCTGAACATAATGATCGTGTTCAGCGTGTTGAACAAAAAGTGCGGGTTGATCTGCGCCCGCAGGGCGTCCAGCTCGGCCCTGGTCACCAACTGCGCCTGCCGGTCCAGCTCGGACAGTTCCATCTGGAACCCGAGCAACTGCCCGATCCCCACCCCCAGTTTGACGACTCCGGAGGGGACCGGCCCTTTTTCGGTCCGGTAGAGCTTCAAGGTGCCCACGACCTCGTCCCGCACCTTCAGGGGAACGATGACGGCGCCCGCGATGGGGCACTCGCAGTCCCGGACCGGACATTTCAGGTCCTCCTGCTTCTCCGCCACTTTCAGCTCACCGGTGGCGATAACCTCCTTGGTGGCCTGGGTGACGATCTCGCGCCCCGGCGGGTGCTTTTCGCAGCCGGGGCCGATAAAGGCCAGCACGCGCACCCGGTCGGTGATCGCCACCGCCGGCACGTCGCCGATTTTCTGGATGATCTGGGCGGTCTGCAAGGCGCTCTCCGCGTTGAGACCCCGGCGCATATAGGGCAGCGTTTCGCTGGCGATCTCGAAGGTGGGGTCGATCGGCTGGTCGTCAAGCTTCACCGTAATGATTTGCCGCCCGCTCTGCTGCCCCCGCAGGGCGAAAAAGAGCGCCAAGCCGTTGGCCGGCACCAAAAACAGCACCACCGGCCACAGGCCGGGTCTAACCAGCAGGAGCGCCCCGAAGATGAAAACCTGGGACAGCACCACCCTGCTCACCGGGTTGTCATAAGCCTTGATCCTTTGGAGCAAACGCAAAATCCCGGCCCTCTCCCCCGAAAAAGCCCCACAGAATTTTGTTTCATCATACTACAAGGCCGGGCGGCCGTAAATGACCCGAAATAAATGGTCCCTCTTCCAGTGCGGTCCTTGGTGTTTCTCCGCTAATTCGGGGCCGGAGGCTCGCCGGCGCCACGGCGGTACAAAAAAGCCCGCCACTGCTCGGGCAGGACCAGGACCGTCAGCTTGAGGTACTCCCCCAGCACCAGACGCCGGCCCGCGGCTGATTCCCACCAGCATTCCGGGTCGAACCAGGAATCCTCGACCGGCCGGTAAAACAGGCGGATGTCACTGTCCCGGAACACCTCGTCGAACAGGGCCCGGACCCGGCGCATGTGGTAGGGGGAGGAAACCACGATCGCCGAATCCAGCCCGTAGTACTCCATCAACTCCCGGCTGTACAGGGCGTTCTGGTAGGTGTTCACGGCGCGGGGCTCCATGATGATCTTGTGCTCCGGGACCCCCAGCAGCAGGGCGTGGCGGCGCAGCAGGTCGGCTGCGGTCAGGTCGGTGTACAGGGGACCGCCGCTTAACAGGAGGCGTTCGGCCAAGCCCTCCCGGTGAAGCCGGACGGCATACTCCAGCCGCTCACCCCGGTCACCGGAGAGCACCACCAGGACCTCCGCCGGCGCCGGCTTATCGGCCACCACCAGAAACCGGCCGACCGCGGGCAGGGAGAACCACACGACCGCGGCAAGCACCATCGCCCCCAGCGCCAGGTTCCGCAGGCGCCGCCGCCACAGGACAAAACCGCCCACCGCCGACGGGGCTTGGGCTTCCGGTTCCTTCTCCTTCTCCTTCTGCTTGCGCTTGGACTGCGCGGCCAATCTCGCATCACCCGTACCCGGTCTGAAGTTATGGGCTTTCCCATTTATTTTACCGCATCGGTGTCTCTCTGGGTATTCTTTGTTTTCCAAATAATTCCTCTATGGTATTTAAAACGCTTCCATTGGGCAATAATGGGAGTGTTCGTCATTCTCGTCGCGGCGGTCCTGATCGGGATCGCGGACTATTTCTACCACCAGTATTTGAAAGACGCCCTGTTCCGGGAAAAGGAAGCACCCCGGGAAGCGGAATAGAACGGAAGCGTGCGGTTTAGGGACGGCGGGCCAGAATGACCACCCAGCGCCCCCGGATGCTCGCCCGCTCGACTTTGAAACCGGCACCCCGCAGAAGGCCGGCGGCCAGTCCCTCGTCATCGGCCGTAAACCCGGTCAGGATCAAGGCGCCCCCGGGGGTTATCCGGGAAAAGGCGGCCGGAATCAATTCCTCCAGCAGGTGGGGGTGCAGGTTCGCCACCAAAAGGTCGCATTTTTCCGAGACTTGGTTCAGCAGGTTTCCTTCAATAATGGTGATCCGGCCCTGCAGGTTGTTCTGCGCCACCGTTTCCCGGGCGGCCCTGATCGCCACCGGGTCCTTGTCGACGGCACACACCGCCCCCGCGCCCAGCTTGGCGGCGGCCACGGCCAGGATGCCCGAACCGGTGCCGATGTCCAGGACGCGCGCCCCCCTGGCCAAGTAGCGCTCCAGGTACTCCAGGGCCAGGGCGGTGGTGGGGTGGGTCCCGCAGCCGAAGGCCAAGGTGGGGTCCTGCTCGACCACCACTTCCTCACCCTTTGGGGTGTAGCTCTCCCAGGACGGCTTCACCACCAGCCGCTCCCCCACCCGGAAGGTGGTGCACTGGCGGCGGCGTCCGGTTTTCGGGTCCGTGCCGTGTACCTCGGCGAAGGTGATGTCCGGGATGGTCCCGAGCACGTTTTTGACCCGGGCCCGCAGCAGACGGATGGTGTCGCCCGCGTGGTCTTCGGCCGGGAAATAACCGGTGACGGTCACCTCCCCCTCCTTGGCGGCATCGGTGCCGGCACCGGTGCCCGCCCCGACGCTCGCTCCCGCGCTCGCCCCGGCCTCCGGTTCGGGTTGCTGTACCGACCCGCCCATGCCCGTTATGAGGTTTTCGACCCGTTGCCGGTATCCGGTGGGGGTGATAATACTCACTTCCATCCAGAACAAAGCTTACTCTCCTCCCCCAAAAATAGAATCTTTGGATGATATTTTCATTCCCGCATGAGCGACGATGAATCGTCGTGAGCAACTCCCCCATTCTTGCGCTGCAAGAAACACTTTCTATAAATGAACGGGAATCCATAGGGAAAACACCTGTTTTGCGCGGCAACAGCCCGGATAGTGAGAGCGGTCACCGCTGATTCCAGTATATCGAAAAAAGATGATGAATACCAATAGGTGCACACGTTTGACCGATGATGAACGTGGACATAATGCTAACAACAATTTGCCACAAATAGGCAAAAGGAGGAACAAAAATGGGTTTCGAGGTGTACACGCCCAAGAAGAGGAAACGGCGGGAGGAACCGAAACCGGTTGTCTCACTGTCAAAGAGTTCCATCGTGCTGAACAAAATCGCGCGCAAAACCTTGCCGGCAGAACGGTACGAACTCGCTTTCGACCGTGAAAGGCGAATCATCCGCCTGAAACCGAGCCCGAACGGCGTCTTCGTGAAGAAGACCAGAATCAACGCCCGGGGCTTCTTCAAGCAGTTCGACATTAACTACAAGGGGAAATTCACCGCGGACTACCGGCCCGAAGAACAAGCGTTGTTTGTAGAACTGCCGCATTAACCTCCTCGGGGCGCGCGGCGTCCGCGACTTGGACACCAAGCTTTGTTTGTAGAGCTGCCGCATTACCCTTCTGGAACCGGGGTTCTTTCTCTTCGGACGAGTTTTATGTTCTTACGGACTGAAACCAGCCGTGTCCGGCACCGACCGGGCACGGCTGGAGCCTTTCCGCAAGGTCCGTCTCTCGTTCCCACGCACGCGTCCCCTGTTGACAGGCAGGAGATTCGGGGGCCGAGGTCCAATATAGACCGGTGAAAGGTGGAGTGCCGCTTGAAGACCCGGCG
Source organism: Bacillota bacterium (assembly GCA_040757205.1). NCBI lineage: Bacteria > Bacillati > Bacillota > Bacillota bacterium. The sequence goes on along the minus strand of JBFLXL010000008.1, from coordinate 66,061 downwards.
TTGGATTTCTTACGGATTCGCGGCCTTGGGGTTCGGGCTGATTCTGGCCGGATTGGCCCGTGGCGAGGCGGCGGATGTGTTCCACAAAGCCGCCGTGATTTGCCTGGAATGCATCGGCATCCGTTAGGCCTGCGGGCAAACCCGATCTCTTGGCCGAACCCGCGGCGGAGAATGGTCCAGCTTGCCTCGGCACTGGCCGCCAACGGCCACCTTTCCGGCTTCGCCGAGGGCCGGATCTACCAGGGCCCGCTCAAGCAGGTCTGTGTTCCGTTTTTGAACTGCTACTCCTGCCCCGGAGCACTTGGCGCCTGCCCGGTCGGTTCCTACCAGGTGCTGCTGGCCATGCCGGGACAGACCGTGTCGCTGTACGTGGTTGGGATCGTTACCGCGGCCGGGGCGCTGGCCGGGCGGCTGGTCTGCGGCTGGCTCTGCCCGTTCGGCCTGCTCCAGGAGGTGCTGGCCCGGCCTGGGGCGCGCAAGGTTCGGATTCCGTCCATTCTGCTCGCGGCCAAGTACCTGATGCTGGCCGCCGTCCTGTTCCTGCCCGCGCTCCTGGTGAGCACCGCCGGCCTCGGCGCGCCCTATTTCTGCACCTACGTCTGCCCGGCGGGCACGCTGGAGGCGGGTTTGCTGGTCGGCCTGCGCGACCCGGCGCTCCGGGCGCTGATGGGGCCGCTCTTCTTCTGGAAGGTGGGGGTGCTGGCCGCCTTCCTGGTGGCGATGGTGTTCGTGTACCGCCCCTTCTGCCGGACCGCCTGCCCGCTCGGCGCCTTCTACGGGCTGATGAACCCGGTCAGCGTCTGGCGGCTCGACTACCGGGCGGACCGCTGCCGGCAGTGTCACTCCTGCCGCGGCGCCTGCCCGTTGCAGATCGCGGTGGACCGCGCCCCGAACCACCCCGAATGCATCCGGTGCCTGGAATGCACCCGGGTCTGCCCCACCGGGGCGCTCACCTTTACCGCCCGCGTGGCGGACAAGGAGGTGAGAAAATGCGAAGCTTAAAACGCTCTAAGCCGATTCCGGCCCTCTTACTGGCCGGGATGATGCTCGCCGGACTGCTGCTCGCCGCCGCCGGCTGCGGTTTCGGGGGGCCGGCACCGAACGGGAGCACCACCCCTCCCGACCGGAACGCGGCCCCTGAGGCTCCAAGCGGGACTGCCGCTCCGCTGCCGCCGCCGCTTGAATGGCCGGCAACCGGCACACCGGCGCCCGCTTTCCGGCTGCCGTCCCTGATCGGGGGCGAAGTATCGCTGCCGGATGACTTCCAAGGCCGTGCCGTAATGCTGCTGTTCTTCTCACTGGGCTGAAGGCCCTGCGTGAACAAGGTGCTGCAGTTGCAGCCCTATATGGAGGATTGGCACGGACGGGGCCTGGACGTGGTGCTGATTGCCGCCGACCGGGAAAAACAGTTGGCTGACTTTATCGCCAAACATGACTTGCGGGTGGAGGTCCTGCTTGACAGCAAGCGCGAGGTGAGCCGGCTCTACCAGGTTCAAGGCATCCCGGTGACCGTCTATCTGGACCGCGAAGGCGTTGTCCGGCACAGCTCCATCGGCTGGGGGCCAGCGAGCCTGGAGAGTACGCTCCATCTGGCCGGACAACTCCTGAACTGAAAAGCAGGCAGGGGGATTGGGACATGCAACCCGAGAAAACCCACGACCTGAAGCACATCCTCAAGGCGGTCCGGGAGGCCCAGGGCACACTCACCCGGGCCCTGCCGATCAACCGGGCGCCCCGGTACCTGGCGGCGAGCATCGAGGAACTCGGCCAGGTGGCCGCCCTGGTGGAAAAAGACCTGGCGCTCGTCAACCAGGGCGTGCGGGAAGAATTCCAGAAAACCGCGGGGGCCGCCGTGCTCCGCGGGCTGCTCACCATTCTGAAGCAGGCTGGCTGCCCCGTGGTCGACGAAAACTATGACTGTCTCTTGGGCCAGATGCTGGTCGACCTAAGCTTCACCGAGGGCGGAAACACCCTCGCGGTGCGCATCTATGAAACCGGGGAACTGGAGTACCACAACGTCGACTACCACGACCCGGAGGTGTTCGCCGCGCAGCTCGGCCTCCTGACGACCGGCGGCCCCGGCGGCGGCGACCCCTGACCGTTGCCGCCGCCCGCCCAAATCAGGCGCCCTGGCGGCGGCTCCCAAACGGCTGACCCAACCGAATCAGGCGGACTGCAGCTGGTCCCGCAGTTCCATGGTCTTGCGCACGTCCACCCCGCCCGCGAGCCAGCCAAAGCCGAACTGCATCAGCGCCGCGTCATCGGCCCTGAGCAGCGCGGCCACCCCGTCCGTCACCCCGTACTCCCGGATGAAGTCCGTGTCGAAGACAAAGCTCCGGAACCGGTCCACGTCGTAGCAGGCCATGAAGTACATCTCGGCGACGTGCCGGTCCAGGCTCGGCAAGCCGGGGAAGCGCAGCCGGGAAGGAAGGTCCCGGAACACGGCTTCCAGCTCGTCGTAAACGAGCATGTCCTGGTCCCGCATCCAGGTCTCGACCGTCCACTCCGCCTTTTCCTTGAGCCCCAGGCACTGCGAGTCGTTGAAAATGAAGTGGTACTCACCCTGGCTGTTGATGTCGATCGGCGCCATCCGGCAGGCCCAGGGGCGGTCGGGGTAAATGCGGCAGCCCTCGGATGCCACGAAGTGGCAGGTCTTTCCCGCGTCGTCCCGCATCTCGAGCCGCACCAGGGAAAGCCCCCCCCTGGTGGGGACCCGGGCGGTGTAGGCGCGCAAAAACTCCCCGGAAGTCACCCCGAGCCGGTTCTTCATCCGCACCACGTCGTACGGGGACAGGAAGATGTCGATGTCCCCGCAGCACGAGTTGTAGCACGGCAGACCGGCGTGGCAGGAACACCGGAACGTCTCGTGGGCCTCGAAAATCGGGCTCCCGTTCAGAGCCACCCGGCGCTTATTTTTCTCCAATCAACCCTCATCCTCTCCTTGTTTGTTTACCGGCTCTTGTTTTCCGCTCCAAGAGGTATTGTAAACTTATTTTTGCGCCCCGCGCAAACCCCTGCCCGGAAGAAAAGCGCCTCCGGGCAGCCGCCGGCGTTCCCCCTTCCCTGCCCGTCCCAATCAGCCGCCAAACCCCCATAAACCCCGGCCCGGCGGGAGCGGAACCTAAAACACCTCCGCAGCCCCAAAAAACCGGTGCTTCCCAAATGCCACACCCTGCCGGTTCTGTGGTAATATGGTGGAAAAGCCCAGGGGGCGGTCCCAACCGGCACCAGCCGCCGCTCCCGCCGGGCACGCTTTGGTTTGTGACCGGGAATCAGCTTGCGGGCTTCTAAGGCTTCTAAAGAGGAGGTATCCACGTGCACGTTGTGATCACGGGGGGAAGAGGTTTCGTGGGCCGGGCCCTGTCCCGGCACCTGGCCGACCGCGGGCACCGGGTGACCGTGTTGACCCGCGAGTCGCCCGCCGACATCAAGGCGGTGGCCCTGTCCGCGCCGCGCAACACCGAGTTGGCGCGCTGGAACCCGGTCCTGCCCGACCCCGCCCTGTTCACCGGGGCGGACGCCGTGGTCAACCTGGCCGGGGAGTCCATCGCCCTCGGCCGCTGGTCGGCGGACGCCAAGCAGCGCATCCTCTCCAGCCGGGTGGACACCACCCGGGCGCTGGTGAAAGCCCTGCAGGCCGCCGACCCCCGGCCGCGGATCCTGGTCAGCGCCTCGGCGGTGGGCTACTACGGCGACCGGGGCAATGAAGACTTGAACGAGGAGTCCGAGCCCGGGGACGACTTTCTGGCCCGCGTCTGCGTCGCCTGGGAGGCGGAGGCCCGGGCGGCGGGGGAATTCGGCGCAAGGGTGGTCGCCGCCCGCTTCGGCATGGTGCTGGGGCCGGGGGGCGGCCTCCTGTCCCGGATGATCACCCCGTTCCAGCTCGGGCTGGGCGGCCCGCTCGGCAGCGGGCGGCAGTGGATGTCGTGGGTGCACCTCGAGGACGCCGCCGCCGCCGTCACGCTGGCCCTGAAGGCGGACAAACTGCACGGCCCGGTGAACGTGACCGCCCCGCACCCGGTGCGCAACATCGAGTTCGCCCGGATCATGGGCCGGATTCTGGGCCGGCCGGCGTTTCTGCCCGTGCCGTCCGCCGCCCTGCGCCTGGTCCTGGGCGAGATGGCGGACCTCCTGCTGACCGGCCAGCGCGTGTTCCCGGCCCGCATGAAGGGGCTCGGCTTCCAGCACCGCTACTCAAACCTCGCCGAGGCGCTCAAGGACGCGCTGGGGAAGAGCGGCTAGCAAAAAAGTCAGGAAACCGGCTCGGAATAGGCCGGCGGGGTCTTTAGCCAAGCCTTGGCCTTGCCGTACTTCACCAGCCGGGCCCTTTTCCCGGCCGGCATCCGGGCCGGCCGTCTCACGGGCCGTGTCGCCGGGGCCGGCGAATCGCCGGTCCGCCTAGACACAGGCCTGCGGCCGGCCGAAAGGAAGCGCGGACCCTTGCCTCCGGGTCCGCGCTTCCTGGTCACCTTCTCTTTCTACGGGTCCCCACGACTTCCCCGCTATTGGGCCCTCCCTATGTCAGCGGCAAGCCCGCGGCACCGGCGCCCGCCGCGGCCCAACCGGTCCGGCTTTCTCCTAAGCCAGCCCCGCCTCCTTGAGGCGGCGCAGCATGAACGACCGGGCTTCGTAGTGCGCTTCCTCGTCCTCGACGGGGATCAGGCGGACCAGGTCCGGCGGCAACTTCCCCATCACTATGCCCTGGCCCCGGGTCTCAAAGATCAGGTACAGGTGCTGGTCCTCCTGGATCTGGACGGCGTAGTCCCCCTTTTTGACGGTGTAGATGGGGAGGATGTCCGGACTGTCCAGAAAAATGTCCACGGCGTCCCGCAGTTCCACTTTTCTCGGTCTCGGCTTGTACTCCAACTCCTAATCCCCTCCATCCAGATATCGTATTTCGCCCCTGATCTCCCGCCCCAGGTGCAGCAATCCGTACGAGGCACGGGGCTGCCGGCGGCGGTCGGTGGGCGAACCGGGGTTGAAGAGCAGTACACCGCTCGAACTCCGCTCGCAGTACGGGGCGTGGGTGTGGCCGAACACCACGCAGTGCGCTCCGGGAAAGGCGGCCAGGGCGCGGTGCTGAGCGCCCGCGTAGCCTCCGTGCCCGTGCAGGATGCCGATCCGGAAGCCCTCCAGTTCCAGGAGCCTGGTCTCGCCCAGCCGGCGCCGGACCTCCCACGAGTCCATGTTCCCGGCCACGGCCGCCACCGGCGCCAGGCGGGACAAGTCGTCCAGTACCTTCAGGTCGGTCAGGTCCCCGGCGTGGATAATGAGGTCCACCCGTGCGAACGCCTCCAGCACCGGAGCCGGAACGGCCCGGGCCCGGGATGGGATGTGAGTGTCCGCGATGACGCCGATAATAATCTCCGGTTCACTCCCGCCTGCCGGCTTTCCAGCCGCGCCGGTGAACTGTTCCGTTCCGCCCCCGCGGGACTGTCGCTGATTCTACTCTGCCCACCGCGACGACAAAAGATTTTCGACAGCCACAACCGAACTCCTCCTCTACTCGGATTCCGGCCCGAAAAAAGCGCTTTCGGGGGCCAAGCGCAATATCCGGGATTACCTGTCTCCAAGGCCGTATTTCGGTGCAAACAGGCGCCTCGCCAAGTAAAACAAAGCTATCTGCCACAGCTGGGCCGCCCGGCCGTCAGGCCCGTCATGCATAAAAATCCAGACCACTTGACAATAATATTGTTAGGGTGTATATAATCAACTTAGTAGGTGGGCTGACGTCTAGGAGGGTCATCCAATGTTCAGGATCGGAGATAGAGAGCCTGTATACGTAATTGGGATAGCGGCCGAAATGCTGGAGATCCACCCTCGGACGCTGCGCATCTACGAGGAGTGCGGCTTGGTCCGGCCGGCCCGGACCAAGGGCAACATCCGCCTGTATTCGCGGGCGGACCTGGAACTGATCCAGAGGGTCCGCTACCTGACCCAGGTGAAGGGGGTCAACCTGGCCGGGGTGCAGATCATCCTCCAACTGGAGGAAATCCTGGGTCCGGTGATCACGGGGTCGCGGGAACGCGAAAGGGAGTGAACGTCGGGGGAGTCTCGGTGATCCAAAAACTCTAATTCACTCGGAGGTGTTCAAGTGATGACATTGGTGCGGTGGGATCCATTCCGGGACATGCAGAACCTGCAGCGGGCAATGAACCGCCTGTTCGACGACAGCCTGCTCCGCTCCGTCGAGCGCAACCACCACGACACGTTCGGCAGCGCCGACTTTTTCGAGACGGTGGACAGCCTGCTCCTCTACCTCGATGTGCCCGGGGTGAAGCAGGAAGACATCAAGATCCAGCTCCTGGGGAACCAGCTCGTCGTCCAGGCGGAACGGGCTCAAGTTGTGCCGGAGAACGCCCGGCAGCTGCGGCTGGAACGGCCGTACGGCACGGCGCAACGGAGTTTCACCATCGGCGTGCCGGTGAAGCAGGACGCCGTCAAGGCCGCCCTGCGCAACGGGGTGCTGGAGATCGTGCTGCCCAAGTCCGACGAGTTGCGGCCGAAGCAGATCCAGATTCAGATCGAAGAGTAACGTTGGCTGAGTACCGGTTGGCTGAGTCCTGTAAGAGTCAGATCAACTCCCCCCGACGTAGTTTTTAAGCAGCGAGGCGGTTTTCCCCCTCGCTCTTTCTTTAGGATAGGATTACCCGGTGAAGGAGGTGTGCCGGAGTGGAATACAAGGACTATTACGCTATACTCGGTGTGGACCGGAAAGCCGACCAGAAGCAGATCAAGGCCGCCTACCGCAAACTGGCGCGGAAATACCACCCCGACCAGAGCAAGGAGCCGGACGCGGCCGCCCGTTTCAAGGAAATCAGCGAGGCCTACGAGGTGCTCGGCAACCCGGATAAGCGGGCGAAGTACGACGAGATTCCGGAAGACTGGAACGAGGCGTTCGGTTTTCACCGGGCCGACGGCGGCTTCCGGCACGCCGGCCCGTGGGGGCGGGCCCAGAACGGCGGCCAGGGAGTACGGTTCACCTTCGGCGGCGAGGGCGCCGACGGGTTCAGCGACTTCTTCCGGATATTCTTCGGCGGCGGCGGCGTTGGTGGCGGGATGGAAGGGCCGTTCGGGGGCCGCGACGTTTTCGGCGAGGGCCGCGGCGCCTACCGGGGCGTGGATCTGGAAGGCACGGTAGAGATCAGCCTGCGGGAGGCCTTCCACGGCAGCGAGAAGCAGCTCAGCCTCAACGGGCAGACTTTCCGGCTCAAGGTGCCGGCAGGCACCGAGGACGGAACCCGGATCCGGGTGCCGAGCGGGGGTCAACCCGGTGGCTACGGCGGATCGGCCGGCGACCTATACGTGCATATCCGGGTGCGCCCCCACCATTTCTTCGGCTTGAAGGGGCGGGACCTGGAGTGCACACTGCCGGTGACGGTGCCCGAGGCCGCTCTGGGGGCCAAGGTGGAGTTCCCCTACTTGAAAGGGACGGTCACCGTGAACGTGCCGCCCGGCAGCCAGAACGGCACGGTGTTGCGACTGAAGCGGCTCGGGCTCCCGGGCGCGGATGGCAAGCCCCCCGGCAACCTGCTGGTCCGGCTGGAGGTCCGCCTCCCGGAGCGCCCGAGTGCAGCGGAGAAGGAATTGCTTGAGAAGCTGCGGGACGTCTCCCGGTTCAACCCCCGCGCCGGCCTCACAGTCTAAGACACGGGGACGGCCCGCAACAGGCGACGGTTATCGTGCGACAGGGAACGGCTTCTATTCTGGATTCTGGATTCTGGATTCTAATATTAAAGAGGTGATCCAACAATGCGGCTGGACAAACTGACCGTCCGGGCCCAGGAAGCGTTTCAAGCCGCCAGGGCCGCAGCCGAACAATACAATCATCAGGCGATCGATTCGGAACACTTGCTGGCCGGCCTGCTGCAACCGGAACAGAGTACGGTGCACCTGATTTTGGGCCGCCTCGAGGTCACTCCGGCCGCGCTTGCAGAGCGCCTCCGCGAGGAACTCGGCCGCAAGCCCCGGGTGACCGGCGCCGGCGACGGCGACGGCCAGGTGTACGTCACGCCCGGCGTGCAAAAGGCCCTGGAGCGGGCCTGGGCGGAGGCCGCCAAACTCAAGGACGAGTTTTTGAGCACCGAACACCTGCTGCTGGCCCTGGCCGGACCCGGCGGCGGCGGCGCGGCCGCGCTGCTCAAGCGGCACGGCGTGACGCCCGACCGGATCCTCCAGGCGCTCAAAGAGGTCCGGGGCACGCAGCGGGTGACCGACCCGAACCCCGAAGACAAATTCCAGGCACTCGACCGGTTCACCCACGACCTGACCGAACTCGCCGCCCGGAACAAACTCGACCCGGTCATCGGGCGGGATGACGAGATCCGGCGGGTGATGCAGGTCCTGTCGCGGCGTACCAAGAACAACCCGGTGCTCATCGGCGAGCCCGGCGTCGGCAAGACGGCGATCGCCGAGGGGCTCGCCCGGCGGATCAACGCCGGGGACGTCCCGGAAACGCTCAAGAACAAGCGCCTGCTCGCCTTCGACATCGGCGCGCTGGTGGCCGGGGCGAAGTACCGGGGCGAATTCGAGGACCGGCTGAAGGCCGTGCTCAAGGAGATTGCCGAAAGCCACGGCGAGATCATTCTGTTCATCGACGAGCTGCACACCCTGGTGGGGGCCGGCAAGGCCGAGGGGGCGATCGACGCCGCCAACATGCTCAAGCCCGCCCTGGCCCGGGGTGAGCTGCGGTGCATCGGGGCGACCACCCTGGACGAGTACCGGAAGCACATCGAGAAGGACCCGGCGCTGGAGCGGCGCTTCCAGCCGGTGTACGTCGGCGAGCCCGACGCGGCCGACACCATCGCCATCCTGCGCGGGCTGAAGGAAAGGTACGAGGTACACCACGGGGTGCGCATCAAGGACACCGCCCTGGTGGCGGCGGCCACCCTGTCGGACCGGTACATCACCGAGCGGTTCCTGCCGGACAAGGCGATCGACCTCATCGACGAGGCGGCCGCCAAGCTGCGCACCGAACTCGACTCGCGCCCGGCGGAGATCGACGAGGTGGACCGGCGCGTGCGCCAGTTGGAAGTTGAGCGCCAGGCCCTCCTCCGGGAAGAGGACGAGGCCAGCCGGGACCGGCTGACCCGGCTCGAGGAGGAAAAGGCGCGCGCCGAGGAGCGGCTGGCGAAGCTCCAGGCGCTGTGGGACGAGGAGAAGAACCTGATTCAGCAGGGCCGGCTCTTAAAGGAGCGGATCGAGAACGCCCGCACCGAGGACGAGGCCGCCGAGCGGAACGCCGACTTCACCCGGCTGGCCGAAATCCGCTACGGGGTGATCCCCGGACTCCAGAAAGAGCTGGCCGAACTGAAGACCCGGCTGGAGAACCGGCCCGGACGGCTGCTCAAGGAAGAGGTCGACGAGCAGGACGTGGCCGAGATCGTCGCCAAGTGGACCGGCATTCCGGTGTCCCGGATGCTGGAGGGGGAGACGGAGAAGCTGATCCGGCTCGAGGAGAACCTGCACCGCCGGGTCGTCGGGCAGCACCACGCGGTGGAGGCCGTGGCGGACGCCATCCGGCGCGCCCGGGCCGGCATCGGGGATCCGCACCGGCCGATGGGCTCCTTCATGTTCCTGGGGCCGACCGGGGTGGGCAAGACCGAACTGGCCAAGGCGCTGGCCGAGTTCCTGTTCAACGACGAGCGCGCCCTGCAGCGGTTCGACATGAGCGAGTACATGGAAAAACACGCCGTGGCGCGCCTGATCGGGGCGCCCCCGGGGTACGTGGGGTACGAGGAAGGCGGGCAGCTCACCGAGGCGGTGCGCCGCCGGCCCTACGCCGTGCTGCTCTTCGACGAGATGGAGAAGGCCCACCCGGAGGTGTTCAACATTCTGCTCCAGCTCCTGGACGACGGGCGGCTGACCGACGGGCACGGCCGGACGGTGGACTTCACCAACACGGTGGTGATCATGACCTCCAACGTGGGCAGCCACTACTTCCGGGAAATGGCCGGGCGGCCGCGGACCGAGATCGAGGGGCTGGTGCTGGAGACCCTGCGGCAGCACCTGCGTCCCGAGTTCCTGAACCGGATCGACGAAATCCTGGTGTTCGAGCCGCTGGGCGCGGAGCACCTGCAGGCCATCGTCGACATCCAGCTGGAGCGTCTGAGTGCCCGGCTGGCCAAGCAGAACGTCGCCCTGGAGGTCACGCCGGAGGTCAAGGAGTTACTGGCCCGGGAGGGGTATGACCGGGTGTACGGGGCGCGGCCCCTGAAGCGGGTGATCCAAAAGCGTTTGGAGAACCCGCTGGCGAAGGCCGTCCTGGCCGGGGAAATCACCCCCGGCCGGGCCGTCCGCGTCACCCTGGACGAGGACGCCTCCCTTCTCTTCACCTAGAAAGGATTGACCCCATTTGGCTTATTGGCTAGGATGAGGAGGGTGATGAGATGAGCATGGTGAGCCTGCAATTCAAAAATTACGAGACCTCGGTGACCGACGCGCTCAGGCGCCTCGGCCTGGAGGCCGTCTTGAAGCGAGAGCAGCGGATCGTGATCAAACCCAACCTGGTACTCCCGGACCCGCCCCCGGTGACCACCGACGTGGCTTGTGTCGAGGCGGTGGCCCGTTTCTGCCTGGAACATTCCGCCGCCGAGGTGGTGGTGGCCGAGGGCTCCGGGGGCTCCGACACCGAACGGTGTTTCGAGACGCTGGGCTACCAGGCGATGGCCCGGCGCTTGGGCATCAGGCTGGTGGACCTAGACCGGATACGGTTCACCATTAAGAGCGACCCCCGGGCCGTGCTTTACGACCGTTTCCCCCTTCCCACCATCCTGGACGGCGCCTTTGTCATCTCCGTGCCCGTCCTCAAAGAGCACTCCATGACCACCGTTACCTTGAGCCTGAAGAACATGATCGGCATCTGCCCGGCCGGCGAGTTCAGCGGGTTCTGGAGCTTCCGCAAGTCCCGGGTGCACCAGACCGACCTGAACCGGGCCATCCTGGACATTAATCTCTACTGTCCGATAAATCTGGCCGTAATCGACGGCGCGGTGGGCTTGCGCGGTTCGCACCTCCGGGGCTTACCCCTGGACCCGCCGGCCCGCATGATCGTAGCCGGAACCGACCCGGTCGCCGTTGACGCTGCCGGGGCCAGTCTCCTGGGACACCACTGGACCGGAGTTGCGCACATCCGTCAGGCAGACGGCCTGCTTGGCCGCGCGCCCGACAGTTGAGCCTGTCGCGTATTGCAAGGAAAGGCATCTTCCAGGAAGGTGTCCCTGCCGATTTTTTAGAATGGGCCGGGCGCGATGGGCGCCAAGCCCCAGAAGCCCGGCCGCCGAGCAGTCAAAGCAACAACGACACAACGACTGGAAAATGCGAAACCTTTTGTGCTCCTGATTCGTCCTATAGAATGCGGGGGATCTTTATTCAGGGGCCTAAAGCGCATCTGCCAACCCAAACTTCGTTATCACCAAGGAGGTTGGAAGCTCACCAATGCAACTACAAAAAAGTGGGAGACGCCCTCTACGACCTGATGGCTACCCGAGCTTGAAGCTCACCATGCAAAAACAAACAACCGGTGCTCGGCACGCTCGGTTCCTCGTGTTTGCTTTAATGCTGACCGTCTTGCTGCTTGCCGGGTGCGGGATCCAGCCCGGTCCGGACCCCGCACCCATACCCGCACCCGAACCCGGTGCGAAGGAGCCGGCCGACCCGCCGAAACCGGCCTACGACCTGAACGGGGGCTTCGCCCGTCCCGCCTACGACACGCTCCCGGAGGAGATCCGAGATTGGGTCGACAACTCCCGGCCGATCATGCTCGGCCAGTCCAGATTGTTCGGGAACTACCTGTACATTCTGGTCACCTACGGCGAGAAGTCCACCGGCGGTTACGACGTGAACATCACCGACATCCGAGATACCCCGGAGGCCCTGGTAGTGAGAGTCCAGTTCGTGGACCCGCCGCCCGGCCAACCGGTAACCCAAGCGCTGACCTACCCGTACGACCTGGTGGTGACCGCACCCACCGAGAAAGAAGTTCGGTTCGAGAGCGCCACCGAGTGGCCGCAGGTGCCCACCCTGCTGGGCATCGATCATCTGCCGCCCATCGTGGCCGGCCGCGGCGGCATCCAGGTGTTCGCCCCGGCGCCGGAGAGCACGGTGCCCGACCCGTTCGTCTTCCGGGGCATTGCCAACACCTTCGAAGGTACGGTGAACTTCCGGGTCGAAACCAAGGATGGGGAACTGCTGCTGGAGCACTTCACTACCGGAGCGATGGGCGATTGGGGCTATTTCCGGGAGATCGTGGAGCTGCCGGAGCAAAAAGGGGACAGTCCCCTGGAAGAAAGGGGGACAGTCCCCCTTTTGCTGCGCGTCTTCACCTACAACGCAGGGTACCCCCACGAGGGCGGCGGACCGATACTTGACGAATTCGAGATCCCGCTCACCCTGCGCCGGTAGTCCACAAGACAAAAGCAGGCGGCAGTCCGGGCTTTCGGCCCGGGCTGCCGCATCAGGATGAATATGCTCGCCCGGCGGGAACGACTCGGTGATCGAGGGTCAGGCCCACCCGGCCTCCACCGGTTCGTGCTTTGGGAACCTCCGCACCCCGCCAGGTTTACAGCGGCTGGTCGCCTTGGCGCGTAAGGGTTTCGAAAAGCGCTCCCTCTCCGGAAAACGGCCGCTCGTTGGTGCCGACCCGGACTCCCTCCACCTCGAGGACCAGGTCGGTGATTTCCTCAAACTGGGTGCCCGTGTAGGTCAGTTGCTGGAGTATGCCGAGCACCCTGGCCGAGCCGCCGATCTGCTCCAGCGCCGCGCTCAAGTCCAGGGTGGCGTACGGCGGGCTGACCTCCACACCAAGCAGTTTCACATCCTCCGGTAACTGGCTGACCAGCCGGTCGGCTTCCTCCGCGGAAGGCCCTTTCAGGAGTTCTTCCATTGCGGCTTGCAAACGTGCCTCCAGGGTGTCCTCCTTCAAGGTCACTTCCCGCACCACCGGTTCCAGGGTCATCCCGTCGCTGCTCAGGTAGAAGTACACGGTCACCTCCGCGGTCACCGGCGGCGGCACCGGCTTGGCCCCCCCACAGCCCGCTGCAAACGCGAGCAACCCGATCAGCAACAACACCACTATGGGCCTCACTGTGGGCCTTACTGCTCTCCTCATTCCCCGACCCTCCCCCTTTGCAGGCCCGGCTCCTTATATGCCCGCCTCTGCCGGGAATGCCAGCATAACAATTCGCCGTTTCCCATCGTTTCTCCTGCCCGACTGTTTGGTTCGACACTACGGTAAAACCACGATATTAGTGGCCATCACCCGCTCCCGGCCGTCCGAGGGGCGGTTTAGAATCTCGTTTCCAAACACGAACACGCTGGACCCGCCGCCGTCCATGTTGTAGGCGTCGATCACCCCGAACTTGATCAGCGTCACCTGCAGGTCCTCCAGGGTCACCCCGCTGCTCCAGTCGGCCTGCCGCCCGTCGACCACGATCATGATCAGATCGCCGTTGGCGTACTCGCCCAGAATAGTGCGCGGTTGCCGCTGGTTTCGCCACTTTTCCGGGATCGGCACCGGCCGGCGGTCCTTGATCAAGATCGGCACGAAGCTGACCCCCTGCCGGGCGCCGGTGCCCAGCAAGGCGGCGCGGTCGTTGAAGATGCCGCCCACCAGCCGCCCCCGCCCGTCAAACCCGGCGAAGAACAAATCCTCGCGGGGCGACTGGAAGTTCCCGACCAGCTTCCCGTCCACCATCGTGTTCCCGATGGGCAGGCTGTGCATCTGCCCGTTGGCCGGGGCCCGGTGGAAACCGCCCCCGTTCACCCCCAGGACCGCCCCGGTGCGCCGGACGGCGCCGCTCGTCGTCTCACCCGGCCCCTCCCGGTACGTCACCCGCAGCACGCCCGGGTCAAACGGTTTCACCTTGGCGATGTAACCGCGGTACCCGATGCCTTTCAGTTCAAAGACCTTGACCTCCACCCGCGCCGAACGGTGCACCCGGACCGGCGGCCCCAGTTTGTCGAGGATGTGCTGCTCGTAGATATCGTCCGAAAGTCGTTTATGCTCGCCGCTCTTGGCGGCCAGAGCCGCAAGCTGTTCCTGCTGCTCCTCGTAGCGGCGCTGCTGTTCCTCCAGGGACTCGTGGACGGTGCCGACCTCATACCGCAACTGGTAGACCTCGTCCGCCAGCCGCCCCACGGCCGGCTGCAGCCCGGCCGCCGGCAGGTCCAGGCCTTGCGCCGCCCGGCCGAAGGAAGAAACGGCGATCAGCACCCCGATCAGGGGTGCCGCGAAAAAGAAGAAAAACATGTTAACGCGCCACATCGGGCGACTTCCTCAGGGTGTTCAGGCTCTCCTGCAGTTGCCCGAGCTGGCGGTCCAGTTCGCTGATCCGCTGGTTTAAGGCCTCCCTGGTCTGATCGGAGCGCGCCAGCACCTGGTCGGTATCGGCCAGCGTCTCCTTGACCTCCGCGACCTCCAGTTGAATCGCGTCCAGCCGCTCGCTCAGGGCCTGCACGTGCAGAGCGTTGCTCTCTTGGACCATGCGGATCGAAGTGTCGATGTAATCGGTGGCGTAGTAGTAAGCGCCGTACAGCAGTCCGCCCCAGACGGCCAGTGAACCGGCGATCATTCCGAATCGCCGCCAGAACGGGTTCGTCCTTCTCTTTGACCGGGAGGGCCTATCCGGAGGCAAACCATCGGTCGGCTTCGGCAATTCCAAAATCATCCCCGCCCTTCTTGCTATACCTTACCGCACATGTTAATAGACGTCCAGGCTCACGAATTGGTTGCAAATCGTGTGGGAAAAACACGGCGCGAAAACAGGTCGGCGCGGCGCGCGAGGAGCGATTTCACCGGAAGGTGGGGGGTGTTTGGCGCATAAAGACCAGTCAAAAGCCGGATCAGATTGGCTGCAACCACGAGGCGGCACCGCCTTCGGAGGCGCCGTCCGGGGCCGGCAAGATTTTTGCCTGCGGTGGACGGGCTCTATGGTAAACTAATCTAAGATAGGCAAGGCGGAAGTCGGGGGGTGTGCTCCGCCCGTGAAAAAAGTCATCCAGACCCCGGTCGACTTCTACGACCGGATTGTGCCCGTCTACGACATTGTCGCCAGCCATAACATCCGGCCCTACCGGCGCATTGTGAAGAACCTGGAGATCGCTCCCGGGAAGTCGGCCCTGGAGGTGGGTTGCGGCACCGGAAACCTCACCGTCACCCTCGCCGTGGTAATGGCCCGGGTGCTGTCCATCGACTTCTCCGCCCGGATGCTGGAGCGGGCCGCCCGGAAGATGACGAGACGCGGTTTTGACAACGTGACCTTCCGCCGGATGAACGCCTTTGAACTCACCCCGGAGGACCACGGCACCTTCGACTACTGCTTCACCGCCTTCCTGCTGCACGTGTTCGCCCCCGCCGACCGGCTCCTGCTCTTGTCCAGGATCGCCCGGCTAGCCACCGAGCGGGTGGTGGTCATCGACTACGCCCCCGGACGCTACCGGCTGCGCTACGCCTTTGTCGAGTGGCTGGAAAAAAGCCACTACAAGGAGTTTTTGCAGGCCGACCTCGCCGGGCAGGCCAAGACGGCCGGCCTCGAACTCGTCGACTACTTCGAGGACGGGGACTACGGGTGCTGGGAGTTCAGCCCGGCCGCTTCTGGAAAATGAGGATGAATTCGTGCACCTTGTTGACGCGGAAGACGTGGGGATAGCCGAGGGGGCGCAGGTTATTGTATTCGGGGCGCCGGTCCCAGATGATGATGTCGTCCAGGGTGAGCCCGGTGTCCCGGAGACGGGCGGCCAGGTCCATGTGCAGGGGGAAGAAGTCGTCTTTCTTCCGGATGTCCATCACCACCACCACGCAGTAGGCCCCGGCGACCATCGTCTGGCGCACCCGCGCGAACACCGCCTGCAGGGCGTCCAGGAACGCGCCGTAATCCTTGATCCGGCTCAGGTCGTCCGGGTCGCTCCCGTAGTTGCGGATGGTTTTGCCGTCGGCGGTGCGCCGCTGGTTCAAAATGTCCCAGTACGGCGGGGACGTCACGCAGAGCCCCACGGAGTCCGGGGCCACGTAGTCCAGAAGCCGCCGGCTGTCGTCCCGGATGATCCGCGGGTAGTGCGGCGCGCCCGGGTCGGCCGCGAGCGCCGCCAGTCGCTCGCGCGCGATATCGATGTACCCGGCCGAGAGTTCAAAGCCCACGGACTTAAGACCGCGGCGGTAGGCCGAGCACAGCGTGCCGCCGCTGCCCATGAAGGGGTCGAGCACCAGGCCGCCCGCTACCGCTTTGCGGCCGAAGATCTCCACCAGGCGGTCGGTGAGGCGGGCCGGAAACATCGCCGGGTGATTGTAGCCCCGCTCCTCCCGGTCCTTTTGGATGTCGTCCCAGATACTGATGGAATACCGCAGCCAGGTCTTGCCGTCCATTATTCAGCCTTCAGCCCCTCATAATTTGGAGACAGAACGTTTATTCTATACCTGCCCGCTCCATCTCCTGCCAGACGCCGCCATTCATGCGGTATGTCGAAGAGACCGAACGTTTATTCTATACTGGCCCGCTCCATCCCTCCCTGAACGGCCGCCTTGTTTCCAGGTCGGCCGAACCACCGGCGGCGGGTTTTTTCGATTGACTACTTGCACTGTCCTGCAGGCTGCGCTACAATTGACGAAATGGTATACCATTTTACGTGTTCAAACGGGAGGTGAAGCCCTTGGCCGGAGACGGGCAACACCCGGGAACGGGAACGGATAGTGCCGACCAGGTGCGGGGCCAGGTTCACGGGGAGCTGCGCCGCGCCTTGCTTGAGGGCCGGTATGAGCCCGGGGACCGGTTGGTGGAGCGCAAACTGGCCGCTGAACTCGGGGTCAGCCGGACCCCGGTAAGAGAAGCGTTGCGCGCCTTGGAACAGGAAGGCTTGGTATACCATATGCCCCGCAGCGGCGCGGTGGTGGCCCGGTTGGACAGCCGGGAGGTGCAGGAGATCTACCGCATCCGGGCCGTCCTGGAAGGTCTGGCCGCGCGCATGGCCGCCGAGCGGATCGGCCCCCGCCGGCTGAAGCGGTTGGAATCCTTGTTGGAACAGATCGAAGACCTGGCGGACCGGGGGGAAACGCACCAGCTGGAGAGTGTCCACCGGGAATTCAACCACGTAATTTACAGAGCGGCTGAAAGCCCCCGCCTGTACGACATGGTGACGTCCATGGCCGACTACATCGACCTCTTTGTGCGTGTGGGTTATGCCCACCCCGGGCGCCTGACCGAGGCCACTGACGAACACCGCCGGCTGGTGGCCGCCATCAGGCTCCGGGACGGCGACCTGGCCGAACATGTCGCCAGGGAACACGTCAACCGGTCCCGGCATGCCTACCTGCAGGCCGCCGCCCAGAAAAAAAAGGGGGACAGTCCCCCTTTTCCAGACAACCGGCTCGAAAACTAGAAAGGAATCCGCCCCTTTGCAAAAAGGGGGACAGTCCCCCTTTTTCAGGCCCGGAGGCGCTTGGGAAAAGTCAAAAAAGGGGCCTGGCCCCTTTTTCGGAAGGAGAAGTTGGGTTTGGATGAATTGCAGATCGCGCTTATTTTTGTGGCCGGGATTGTGGCTGGGTTTGTGAACACGGTGGGCGGCGGCGGTTCCCTGATCTCGCTGCCGGTGCTCATCTTCGCCGGCCTGCCCTCGGCGGTGGCCAACGGTACGAACCGCGTGGCGCTGATGGTCCAGAGCCTGGTGGCCATCGGCTATTTTCGGCAGAAAGGGTTTTTCTATCCGAAGTTCAGCGTCTTCCTGGGGGTGCCGGCGGTCATAGGGTCGATCGTCGGGGCCCGGTTCGCCCTCTCCCTCTCGGACGAAATGTTCAACCAGGTGTTGGCGTTCGTGATGCTGCTGGTGATGGTGCTCATCATCGTGCGGCCGGAGAAGTACTTCCTTCAGGCGGAAGTGGAGAACTTCACTCCGGTCCGCCTCGGGGCCGCCGCGCTCGCCTTCTTCGGGATCGGTTTTTACGGCGGTTTTATTCAGGCCGGCGTCGGGTTCATCATCATCGCGGCCCTCGCGCTGATCACCGGCATGTCGCTGGTGAAGATCAACAGCGTGAAGGTGTTCGTCACGGCCATCTACATGCTCTCCTCCCTGCTGGTGTTCGTACTGAGCGGCAAGGTGGACTGGGTCCTCGGCCTCGCCCTGGCCGCCGGCAACGGGATCGGCGCCTACCTGGGCAGCGCGTTCGCCGTGTACAAAGGGGACGAATGGATCCGGGTGTTCCTGGTGGTCTCAGTGCTGGTGATGTCCGGAAAGCTCCTGGGCGTGCACAAATTGTTCGGTTTTTAGCGCCGGGCGAGCACTCCCCTGACCCGCTGCAGAAAAGCCGTCACGTCGAACGGTTTCTCGATGATCCCTTCCACGGGCAGGTCCGCGTCCAATTGACCGTCCAATGCGTCCCCGTATCCGGTCACGAAGAGCGCCCGGGTCTCGCCGCAAACCGTGTGCAGCCGCCGGACGACATCCAAGCCGTTCATCGCCCCCAGCTTCACATCCACAACCGCCAAACGCGGCCGGTGTTCCGCGATCAACCGGAGCCCCTCCGGGCCGGAGGCGGCGGTCCGGTGCGAAACCCCACCGGCGGTGAGTATCTCGTCCATGAGCCAGCGCACACTGTCGTCGTCGTCGATAACCACCACGTCCACCCTCTCCACTGTCACACTCCTTACTGCTTAGAACAACTCCGCCTGAACCGCGGGATTAGCGCCCGCGATCGGGAACACGGCCTGCACCCTTGTCCCCCGATCCACCTCGCTCTCTATTCGCAACTGACCCCCCAGGTCCTGGACAATTGCGGACGAAACCGCCAGCCCCAGTCCGGCTCCGGCCAGCTTGGTCGTGAAGAAGGGCCGCCGGATGTGCTCCAGGTTTTCTCGGGGAATTCCTGTACCGGTATCCCGGAAAGAAACCCAGGCGTGGTTCTCGTCCCGGTCGAACTCAATTTCCAGCCGCCCGCCCTCAGCCATCGCCTCGACGGCATTCTTGGCGATACTCAAAAACACTTGCTTCAGACCGCCGGCCTCCCCCTTGACCAGGGGAAAGTCCTCCGGCGTCCTGCCGACCACCAGGTCGACGTCGTGCAGGCGGGCCTCGCCGCCGATGGTGAATTTCAAGTCGTCCAAGATTTTGACCAGGCTCACCCGCCGCAGATGCTTTTTCCGGCCCGGGCGGGCCGGGGACAAAAAACTGCTCAGGATGGTGTTCATCCGTTCCAGTTCGGCCTGGAGCTTATTCAACAACTCCTGCCGATTGACCTCATCGCCCGCCAGGCTGAAGAGCTGGATGGACCCGATCGCGGCCGCCAAGGGATTGCGCAGTTCATGGGCCAGACCGGCCGCGACCTCGCCGGCGGTGGCCAGTTTCTCCCAGTCCCGGATCTTCCGGCGCAGGACAACCGTCTCCGTGGCGTCCTCAAACACCGCGATGGCGCCCGTCACCGAGCCGTCCCCCCGCCGCAGCGGAACGACGTCCCAGCATAGATACAGCGCCTTGTCGCCCTCACCCAGGATCTCCTGCTTTTTTGGATGAGCCTCGCCGGTGGCAATGGCGTGGTGCACGGCCGCCTCCAGGCGCCGTCCGAAACCCCGCCCCGCCAACGACTGTCCGGGTTGCACCGAAATGCCCCAAGGATCCAGGACACTCTTCAGCGCATGGTTGACCGCCGTCACCGTGCCCTCGCGGTTGGTGACGATAATGCCGTGGCGCAGCGAGTTCAAAAGGTCCCCGCTCTGCCGCCGGGTGACCTCGTAAAGCGGGGCCGTTTCCACGGCGACGGTCGCCCGCCTGCCGAAGGCATCCAGCGCCGTCGGCGCCTCACCATTCCCAGGTTCACCAGGTTCACCATTCGACCCCAGATATTGTCCCACCAGGCCACAATCCGTTGACCGCCCGTCAGCCGACAAACCGTGACACCTCACTCCGTGCATCGGCACATCCTTCCGCATCCAAAGTAAACATTTGACAAAATCCGGTATTCTCCTTTGTGCGGCTGCAAAATTTTTCTATCGGACTGGAAAAACCCCGGCGCCCTTTTTTGCACCGGGATTTGACCCGTTTTCTTGGAAACGGGGTCCTGGCAGCCTGTAAATTTTCTTTTGACGCCCAACTTTTGCACTCCTATAATGGAGAAGTCATTATCTATAGACTCCGGACTCCGGGAGGCGAAAACCGGACGTGAGCGCCGCGCCGACCCCGACCGGCGGTTTGAATTCGGCCGGAAAGGAAAACTGGTCCGCCTACCTCGACTTGCTGGTGGTGTACGTCGTCTGGGGCAGCACCTACCTGGCCATCCGGGTGACCGTGGGCGAAGGCGGCGGCTTTCCCCCGTTCATTATGGGGGCGATGCGCGTTATGGCCGCCGGGGTTTTGTTGCTGCTCTGGGCCGGCCTGACCCGGAGCCGCCTGCGTCCGGCAAAAGGGGAACTCTTGGTCCTCGCAGCTTCAGGCCTCCTGCTTTGGACCGGGGGAAACGGGTTGGTGATCTGGGCCGAACAGCGGGCCGATTCCGCCTACGCCGCCCTCCTGGTCGGCTCAATGCCCATCTGGGTGGCCGTCATGGTGGCCTTCCTGGACCGCAAGCCCCCGTCCTGGCTTCTGGCCGGTTCGCTGCTGATCGGGTTTGCCGGCCTCGGTCTGTTGACCGCCCCCGTCTTGGCCACCGGCACGCGGGCCGACACCCTCGCCGTTATCGCTTTGCTGGCCGCCACCGTCAGTTGGGGAATCGGCTCCCTGCTCCTGAACCGGAAACCGGTGGGCATGAGCGTCATTGCCAGTTCGGCCTACCAGCACCTCTTCGGTGGAATCGGTTTTGCCGTGCTCGTCCTGGTTTTCAACGAGCCACTCCCGAACCCCTCGCCCGCCGCGTGGTGGGCCTGGAGCTACCTCGTGGTTTTTGGGTCGCTGCTCGCCTTCACCTCGTTCGTGCGGGCCTTGCGCAGCCTGCCCACCAACATCGTCATGACCTACGCCTACGTCAACCCGGTGATCGCCGTGATTCTGGGCCGGCTGATCCTGAACGAGGCAATCACCGCGTGGACCCTCGGGGGTGCGGCCCTCATCCTGCTCGGGGTGGCCGGCGTCTTCCGGGACCGCCAGGTTAACGGCAAGGCGGCCGACGGCGCGCCGGGCACTCTCCGGGGTACCCGCATTCGCGGGTCGGCCGGCTCCGCCCGTTGAAAGCTGCTATTCTTCTATTTTCCCGATGATCTTGACGTCCACCCAGCGCCGGCCGAACTGCAGGGCTTCCTCCCTGGTGTGCATGTAGATATCGATCCGGTTGCCCTTGATGGCCCCGCCGGTGTCCTCGGCCCGGAAGTAGCCGTAGTTTTCGACGTAAACGAGTGTCTTGTAAGGGATGACCTCGGGGTCGACCGCGATCACCCCGATCCGCGGCCTGGTCATGGTCGCGGTGTAGCCGTCGCCGGTGCCGCAGTCCGGGGTGTAGGCCGTGGCAAGCATGGCCAGCATCCGCCCGCCGCCCCGGGTGGCCGGTTCGGTTTTCGAACGCTCCGGGATGCGCGCATTTGCGGTTTGGGCCGACTGGTGAACGGTTGGTTCCGGGGGGGGTGGGCCGGGGGCGGCTTCCTGGGAACGGTCCACCCGGTCGGGCAACGGGGCTGCCTGGGAATACCCGCCCGGGGTATCCCCAGGTGCCTGCTCGGGGCGCCCAACCGGGGCACCAACACCAGTGGATCGGGCCGGGTCAGCGGGTCGGGCCGGCAGGTCGGCGGCAGGCGCGTGCGAGACCACCGCCGCCACCGCGGGGATCGTCGGCGGCCCGGTGTCACCCTTGAGCCCGAAGAGAGCCGTGCCGCATACCACCAGCAATACCGCCAGGCCCGAGATCAGGAACAGGCCGCTGGAACCCCGGCTCTTCTTTTCATCCGGCGCCGGCCGGACCGCCGATGCGGTTACCCCGCCGGTGAGCGATATCCTGGCACACGTGTTCCTGTTCCGGGAGGTCAGCGTGTGCCATTCCGAAGAACTCAGAGCCAACACCCACCCGTCAATGCAGATTCCGCAATGGGCAATAATTTACTGTTCACCCAGTTATTGTAACCTAGCGAAGTTGGTTTGGCATCCTTCCGTAAAGAGGAAATAACTGGAATGAGGGCGGCTGAGGGCCATTATCCAATCCGGAGACTTCCGGTCGGCCTTTTGCGCGCAATCGGGAGTCCGTCTGCTCAAAAAGGGTGAATGGGGGTGTTGTCCGGTGCGGGAGAAACGCGCCACCGCCCAGCGCCCGCAGCGATCATGCCCGTGAAGGCCCAAACAAAGCACGACGGACCGGCCGGTCTTGATTAGTAATCGAAAGCTTTCAGCCAGTAGTCGCGGATGATGCTCTGGCCGTAAGTCGTCCCGGGAACCGCCCAGCGCGCGTTCAGCCCCTGCCAGGTCGGAGCGCACCCGCGCTGTACATAGACAAACCGGGGGCTCAGGAGAGTTTTACCGGGCGGCAGGTCCGTGGCGGCACTGGTGGCGTAGGCGTAAAGGTGCTGAATGTGCGCCTCGACCCCGGCTTCCGGCGTGGCGAAGGTGGCGCCATGGCGCCCCGCCTCCAGACGGACCCGGCTCGGGTCGGCCCCGTTCAGGGGTTCCCTGCCGGTCAAAGGACGGTCTCTGGAGATCGCCCACAGCCCGCAGAAGTTGTTCTGGTCGGGTTGCACCAGGCCGGTAAACTGCCAGTACCCGGTTTCCTTGGCCGCCTGGGCCAGGGCCAGGTCGCCGCGGACGCCGTACTCGGCGCCGATCCGCAGGTAGAGGCCCACCAGGTCCGGGAAGGGGACGAACTCCCGCCCCCACTGCTCAGTCCGCACGCGCTTCCGGGCTTCAGCCTCCAGCCAGGCACGCAGTTGGTCGGCGGTGGCGATTGCCGGCCCCAGAATGGTCAGTTCGGCGACGGCCCATTCCCGGCCGTCCGGGAGCCTGACCCGCGCATCGAACTTTCTGAGTTCATCCAAGTCGCTCCGGAACTTATCCAGTTGGGCCGGGCTGAAAGTTCCTTCGTCCCGGCCCAGGAGTTCCGCCGTGTTGATGCGCGTCCCGCCGAGCAGCAGGATGTTGGTCCGGTAGGCGGCGAGCTCCGCCAGCAGACCGCCGCCGGGCGGCGGCATGGGCCTCGTTTCCCCGTACTCCTCCGGCCCGCGGCTGGGCGGCGGGGGCGGCGGAGGCTTCGGTTTGGACCGAATGGTCACCTGCCGCGCCGCGCTGTCCCAGTCCACCGCGCAGTCGAGCGCCTCGCCCACCGCCCGCAGGGGAACCACCGTCCGCCCTGCGGCGGTCACGAAGGGCTCGCCTTGGCCGGGAGAAATCTCCTTGACCCGGCCGTCCACCACGATCTGCACCGGTTTCAGGCCGCCCGTCCGGGCCGGGAGCTGCGCCCCGTCCCGTCCCCCGGTGGTGATGACCACCCGCCTGGTTGCGCCGACCCACTGCACCTCGAAGTTCAAGCCCTCGCCGACCGCGCGCAGCGGCACGTACACTCGATCGTCCTTGATGAACGGCTGCTGATCGGCAGCGGGAATAGCCAAGGGTACGGCGTTGATGATGACGCCGACGTTGGTGCTTACGGCCGTGGCCCCGGCCGTCCCGGACGGCGTCAGGACAAACAGCGCCAGGCACAGCAGAACGGCGGACAGGAGCGTGGCGGCAGTTGGTCGGTGGATAGGCCCTCATCCTCTCCAGGATTCGAACTAATCCGTACAAATGCGACAGCTTACTTCATATTGGCCAACTAATTGCACTTTAACATGGTTTTCCGGTTTGTCCAATACTTTTTAGAATGCTGCGGGGCTACTCCCGCCGGAACACCACCGTGCGCGGGTACGGGATTTCGATGTTCTCCCGCTCAAACTCGGCTTTGATCATCTCCCGCAGCTTGCGGGCCACGGCGAAGTGGGTCATCGGCTTACACTCGGCCATCACCCGCAGCACCACGGCGGAATCGCCGAGGCTCTGCACCCCCAGGACCCGCGCCTCGCCGATGATGTCCTCGATCTCCATCCGCAGGTGAGCCAGCAGGGCCTCCAGCACCCTGACGGCCTCTTCGACCTTCTCCTCGTAGGCGATCCCGACGTCCACCACGGCGGCGCTGTTCTCCTTGGAGAAATTGGTGACCTGGGTGATGCTCCCGTTCGGGATGAAGTGGACTTCCCCCGTCCACTGCTTAATCCTGGTGATCCGCAGGCCAACCTCCTGAACCGTGCCGGTGAAATTGCCGATGGCCACGTCGTCGCCCACGGCGTACTGGTCCTCCAGGATGATGAAAAGACCGCTGATCACGTCCCGCACCAGGTTCTGCGCCCCAAATCCGACCGCCAGGCCGATGATGCCGGCGCCGGCCAGTACCGGGCCGAGGTTGAAGCCCAGTTGGGCGAGGACCATCAGCACCATCACGAAATACACGACGTAGCCGACGACGTTGCCGAGCAGCGCGCTCACCGTGCCGAGCCGGCGCTCGTCCAACTTGACGAGGCCCTTTTCCCGCTGCTGAAGCAGCTTCTGAATGGCCTTGCGCGCCAACCGGACGATCAGGTAGGCGGCGGCGACAACGACCAGTACCCGGACCGCCACTTCAACCGCCTGCAACCAAAAGGCGGCGTCCAGGAGGTACGTCTGCGTGCTCGCCCTGAGCTCTTCAAAAAAGGTCATTCCGTCCACCCTCTATTCCCCCAATCTCCGGTACTTTTTGCGGCGGCGTTCCTTTTTCCTTGGGCGCCGAGGGGACCTTCCCCGTGTCGCAATCCCCCGTGTCGATTGGCGGCAGAGAACCGTCCCGTGCCGCCGGCGTGTCGCCGTCCCTGTGCCGCATCGGCCACTTGGTGCGCGCACCGGGAAACCCGGTATTCCTCACCATTTCGCGGTCTCTGGGCGGTCGGGCGTCCTTGGTCTTAAGTCCTTCGCGCATTATGTGCTTTTTCCTCTCTTTGCCTTTCCGTCCTATTATTCGCCGCCGTCCCATTTAAGGTTTGGGATTATCATATCCCGCTTGCCGGAAGCCCCCTCACCGGGGCGCGGGTCGTTTACCGCAACGGCCGGCATCTGGTGTTCCGCCGCCTCCCACGGCGCCGTTACCGTGCTGATATCGCGGCCTTTTTTGATCCGCCGGTCAATCTCGGCCGCCAATCCTCAATGACAGAAGAAGGAAAACCCTGGATCACGTCGAATATAACAAATGCAACTAGCCCAATCCCCAAGTTCACACACAGGTAGGGGGCTTGCCGGTGATCAGGTTCTGGAAGACACTTGAACCCTACGGCTTCATGAACACCGTTTCGCCCTACGGCTTTGAGCTGGACGGCCGCTTCTGGCCGACCGTGGAACACTATTACCAGGCCGGCAAGTTCGACGAGAACGCCGAAATCACTTACACGAGCGGCAAAACCATCTCCATCCGCGAGCATGTGCGCTGCCAGGCCACCGCCAAGATGGCCGCGATCGAGGGCCGCAGGCGGGACCTGCCCCTGCGGGCCGACTGGGACACGGTTCAGGAAGAGGTGATGCAAAGCGCCTTCCGGGCCAAATTCACGCAGCATCCCGAACTAAAGGAAGGACTGCTCGCCACCGGTGACGAGGAGTTGGTGTACGACTCCCCCGATGACTACCGCTGGGGAGTCGGGAAGCAGGGCACGGGGAGAAACCGGCTCGGGGTCTTGCTGATGCGCCTGCGGGACGAGCTGCGGGCGTAAAGAGACGAGCGGCAGCCGGCGAAACCGGAATGGCCCGGGCCGGTCTAGGAGAGTGTTGCAAAACCAGAAATTGGACAAGAATTAGATCTAAACGCCTTTATGGATAACTATTCCAAAAGACTGGAGGCCGCGAAAAACAAGCATGGCTTGATGCGGCGAAGCCGGACGGCGCGGAGCGTACTGGGTGGTACGTGAGCATCGGACGGCGAGCCTGACAAAGCCAGGCGCAGTTTTGCAGCGGTCTCCTAGACCGCGGGCGGCCGCATATATTGTGGCAGTAACATGACCACCAAGGAGGTTTGAAGGTATGTACGATCAGGACCAATTCGACCACCCGGAGCAACCGGTGGTACCGGCGGTACCGGTGGAATACGCCGGTTTCTGGGTCCGGGCGGTGGCCACGATTCTGGACGGCTTCATCCTGGGCATTCCCATCACCATCTTCGTCTCCTCCCTCTTCGGCTGGGAATGGTATACCGGCGGGGCGACCTCCGGCCGGGCCGACTTCGTGAATTTCCTGCTCTCGGTCTCCGTCACGGTCGCCTTCTGGGTGCACTGGGGCGGCAAGACGCCCGGAAAAAAGATCATGGGCATTAGGATCGTCACCTACCGGGACCGGCAGGAATTCGGCTACGGCAAGGCGCTGCTGCGCTGCCTGCTCGGCTATACGGTCAGCGCGCTCCTTTTGGGGCTGGGCTTCGTGTTGGTGGCCTTCCATAAGGAAAAGCGCGGCTTGCACGACCTTATCGCCGGGACCTGCGTAGTCTACGACCACCGGTAGGAAAGGCATTCGCCCGCGACAGGGGGTCGGCCTAACTAGTCGCGCCCGGCCCCGGCCGCTCCCGGCACCCGCCAGGGTCTCGGGTCCGCGTAACCTGGCGCTTATTGTCCTTGCTTTTTCCCAAGAAGATCAAGAGCGCCGCCGGCTCAAGGCTGATCGTGGCCGCCGTTGCGTATCGTCACCCCAACTCAGCGGGGCAAACGTATTCCCGCCAAAAAGTTTTGTTTTGTTTCGCGGCTACGTTTTTTTTGCATACGCCAAGAATTCCTGTAAAAACAGGCTCCACAACCCGTTTGCTTCACGTTCGGCAACAGTTCCCGCCGCTTTCATTTCCAGGCTGATTTCCACGGCTTCTTTCAAGAGGCTTATCGCTTCACGAAGTTTTGTTCGCAAAACCGTCAGTTTCTCTTCCATGGCTCCCTCCTGCGGGACTGTGCTCGACCGCCGCAATATCCTTGTCTATAGCTTGCTTGCGCCCTTCTTCCAGTGCGGCAACAATAGTGGCAAAGTTATCGTCGGTCAGTACAATGGAAGAGGCGCTTTTGGTCACTTCCGTGCCGCTCAACCCATAGCGATGCCCACATCGGCTTCTTTGACCGCCGGCGCATCGTTAACCCCATCACCCGTCATGGCGACCACATGACCGTTTCGTTTCAGCACGCGCACAATGCGCAGCTTATGCTCCGGCGTGGCACGCGCACACACTTCCACTCGTTCAAGACATTCACCTAGTGCTTCCTCGCTCATTTTTTCAATGTCGCTGCCGGTCAGCAGGCGACCATGCCGCAAAATGTCCAGTTGCCTGGCAATAGCCATACCGGTGGCGGGGTGGTCCCCGGTGATCATCAAAACCTTGACCCCGGCCCGGCGGCATTTGGCTACCGCTTGTTTGACCCCCGGTTTGGGCGGATCCTTCAACGCCGCTTCGGTTGGATCACCCTGAATATGGCCGTTGTCGCCGTCATAGCCGGCGTTATTGCATAAGGTGCAAATGCTGAGGATTTGGCGCAGTTCCGCATCCTGAGCGGGATCAACCACGCGGCCTTGGCTGTGAAACCGCCCCTGGGGCAGATATCCTTCCCCGGTAACCTGCCAATGCCGGCTATAGCCCACAATGTCCGTCACCGTCATTTCGTTCTTGGTCAGCGTTCCGGTCTTGTCCGTGCAGATCACGGTGGCAGAACCAAGCGTTTCTACGGCATTCAGCTTGCGGACGACCATGTTCTTCCTCGCCATCCGGTGTACGCCGAAGGCCATGGCAATCGTAACGACGGCGGGCAATCCCTCCGGTATGGCCCCAACCGCCAAACTGATACCCGTGCGGATGATTTGCAGCGGCGGCTGACCGTTTATGAGACCGATGGCCACCACCAAGCCACAGGCGGCCAGGCAACTCACGGTGATTTTTTTGCCCAGGTTATCCAATGAAGTCCTCGTGCACCACCCTGTCCATCAGCATCCGGACCAACGTGCCGCCGATATCCAAGCGCTTGCACGTACCGCTGCTCACTTTTCCCGCAGAAATGGTCTCCATGGTTAGTTGAATACTGTTTTCCGCCAAGGCCGACATCAGACGCTGCACAAATCGTGTTCTGCGCCGCTCATAAAAAGCCTCGGACAACCAGTCCACGGGAGGCAGGACATCATCACTCAAAGTGATTTGCACATCGGTCCGAACACCGTCGAAACGCGCTTGCAACGATGCCGTGAAAATGGTGTTTATCCGTTCCATCAGGTTCTCCGAAAAACCTGTTTGCACGAAATGCGAGACAATCCGGACCGCCGTCGTCTCTCTGGAAGCAACCATCGGTTTTACGGCCGCGTCCAACAAAGCAAAGGACTGATTGATTTCCCTCGTCACCAAGGCCAGACAACCGTCAACCGCGTCCGCCGTGATTTCGTCGGCCGCACGGAAAGCGGCACTTTCGCCGACACGATATGTATTCTGTTGCCGAATGCTCACTGCCAGTGACGCGGTCATCCGCACTCACTCTTTCCGACCGGTTTACGCCTCTTATTTTACCGGTGCAATGTTAAGAGAGCGTGAGGATTACGTAAATTTTGCTTTACAGTCGGCAACAAGGCTTGATCGTGTCATTTGGGAGTCGCCGTTCCGCCGCCTAAGCCGATTGCCCGCTCTTCAGCTTGGCACCTGTTGTTCCTCTCCCACATAGACTGTCACCAGCATCCAGGCAAATCATTCCACCATAAGAAAGGTGTGGGAAAACGTGAAGAACCATCGTTCAGTACTTGAACGCCACGCGCCTCAACTGATGTTACTGCCAAATGTAGTAGGAGTTGGGCTGGGATACAAAATCACGGGGCAAAAAAATACTTCGGAGAGGTCCCTGGCAGTGTTCGTCAGCGAAAAACTGCCGTCCCAGGCGTTGCCGGCGGCTGCCCTGGTCCCCAAGCAGTTGGGGAATGTGCCCACCGACGTGGTCGAAGTGGGCCGGATTCAGATTCACGCCGGGCGGACGGAAAAGTGGAGGCCCGCACCGCCGGGGGTAAGCGTCGGTCATTTCCGGGTCACGGCGGGGACCCTGGGCGCTCAGGTCACCGAGCAATCTACCGGCAGGCTGTTGATTTTGTCCAACAACCACGTAATCGCTAACGAATCGAACGGCACCGACGGCCGCTGTACCGTCGGGGACCCCATCGTCCAGCCGGGCGTCCACGACAAGGGCAACCCCGAAATGGACACCATCGGGCGGCTCCTGAAATTCATCCCGATCCGCTTTGAAAGCCAAAGCCAGGAACCCAGCTGTCCCACGGCGCGCCGGTTTGAAAAGGCTTTAAACCGCCTGGTCCGCCTTTTCCAACCGGACTATTTTGTAAAGATCTACAAGCGACAGACCGGGGAGAACCTGGTGGACGCCGCCGTGGCCGCCCCGCTGGACCCCGCGGACGTAAAAGCCGAAATCCTGGAAATCGGCGTGGTGCAGGGCACGGCCGAAGCCGCGTTGGGGATGGCGGTTAAGAAGAGCGGGCGCACCACCGGGCTCACCCACGGGCAGGTCACCTATGTCGCGGTCAAGATGGTGGTAGGTTTCTCCGGCGGGCGTTCCGCCGTCTTTACAGACCAATTTCTGACCGGCCCGATGAGCAGCCCCGGAGACAGCGGCTCCCTGGTCCTGGACGGGCAAAACCGGGCTGTGGGCTTGCTCTTTGCCGGTTCCAACCGGGCCACGGTCTGCAACCGCATCCAGAATGTGCTCTCCCTCTTGGGAATCGCCTTGTAGGCTCCTCTACCGCCAGCCTCAGGCCCGTCAAACCTGACGGGCGGGCAGCCGGACGAACGGAGGATATGTTCAACTATGACCTAATTACTAGTATTTGTAACCTTATTATGACCGTGTCTGCCGGCGATGGGCCGGGGTACCCGCGTTAGCGGGTCGGCGCGGTGCGGAAGTGATACAATGCGGAATAATGCCGTTTCGGAGAAGGGGTGGCGGAGCGTTTGTCCCAACCGTGTTCCTGTATCGCCGGGGGAGCATTCCTGCAGTGCTGCGGCAAAGACGCCGCCGACCGGGACGCGTACCGGCTGTTGCTGTGCCTGGGCAACGACGCTTCCCGGCCCTTCTACGGCCGATGGACGCGGCACCGCGAGCTGGTGCGGGAACTGGTGGACCGGGCCGCCGCCGGGACCCGCCGCGAGCGGTGCCTGGTGCTGGGGGCGGGCAACGGCAACGACATCCCGCTCGGCCACCTGGCCGACACCTTCACCGAGCTGACCCTCTTCGACCTCGACGAAACCGCGCTGGCGGCGGGCGCGGGCAGACTCACCGCCCCCCAAAAGGCGGGTGTGCGCCTGCTCACGGGCGACCTGACCGGGCTCGCCGCCTCGGGCGCGGCGGAAACCGTCGTACGCCTCGCCCGGCACGGCCGGTGGCCCGACCTGGCCCGCTACCTCCTCACTCTCCGAAGAAAAGCCGGGCTGCCGCCGCCGCCCGAACTCGGCTGCGGCTACGACCTGGTGGTCTCCGTCTGCGTGGCCACCCAACTGTTCGTACCCTTCATCGGGGCGGTGGCCGGCCACTCCCCCATCCGGGACCGGATCCACGCCGCCGCCGCCGGCGTCACCCGGGCCCTGTCCGACCGGCTAGGCGAAATCATGCACCGCAGCGTCGCACCCGCCGGCACCGCTACGCCCGCCGGCGCCGTTGCTTTCGCCACGGACATCCTGGAATGGAATGCGGCCCGGCTCGGGAAGGACTGTGGGCCGGCCCCGCTCGCGCCGGATTCCGAAAAGATCGACCCGGCGGCGGTCGAGGGACTGCTCCGTACCTACAGTCACCTGAAGAATGCCGGGGCAGTGCCGGAAAACCTGACCCGCCTTTTCACCCCGGTCCACGCCATGGACTGGGTCTGGGCCTTCAGCGACCGAAAGCAGTACGTCGTCCGCGGGTTTGTCCTGCACCCCCGTTAGCAAAAGATCGTCTTCATTGGTGCTCGGCGTCAATCTGGTCCGGGGTCTCTAGGTATCGGCAACCAGAGCACCCGCTGGCTCCGCATTTGCCCCCGGCCCTTGACCCACCTGCGCCGGGACCTTTTCACCCCGGCGTCGAACCGCTTCCTAAAGCCTTCATTCCAGAAACCGTTGGCCTGCATGACGTGAAAGTCGCGGGTACTAACCCCGCATCCCGGACAGCGGGCGATCCGTAGCGCGGCGTCCCAGACGTACTCCAGCGCGTCCGCGCAGTACGGGCACCAGGCCCTGCCGCACCGGGGGTCGGCCTCCACGCCGTCCGCCGGCTTGGTCGGAATGTTGCCCACGCCGCCTGCAACCTCCCCCATCAGGCGCTCCATTATCCCGCCCGGTGCCCCCCGCCCAGGCGGAACCCGGAACACGCACCCTGCATACTAGTTACACACTCACCCTGTTCTTTCCTTTTTCGGCCGCCGTCTTTCTGACTTTATGCGCTCAGTATACGGGGCAGTTGTCGGCCTCCCTGAACAAGTCGCCCAGGCTCTCTGCATCCTCGTCGGTGACCATAAAACCAATCGACAAGCAGAAAGGCAGTTCGGGATGGTCCAGGTTGTGCCGCTCAATCGCCTCCCGATCCGCTGACAGGCATTCTGGACCACCGTTTTGTCGCTCTCCGGCAGTACGACGGCGAATTCGTCTCCCCCTACCCGCGCCACCACGTCGCTTCCCCGGAAAACCTGCTGCAAAACCCCGGCGGCCGATCTGAGCAGGGCATGTCGCACCGACCGGTACTTGCTTTCTAAAATTTTTGCGTTTGGCACTTGCGTTGCCTTATGCTTCTGTTGTAGTATAAGATAAATAGGATGATTTTAGTCCTCTATAGGAGAGAGCGCACCGTGCAGATCACCCGTCAAACGGAATACGCCGTTCACACCCTGCTGGAGTTGGCCCGGCTGCCCTTCGGCGAAATACTGCCGGCCAAGGTGATCTCCGAACGCCAGGAGATCCCGGAAGACTTCCTGAAAAAGACCATCCAGCTCCTGGCCCGGGCCGGTTTGGTGCACACCCAGCGCGGCGTCCAGGGGGGCGTCCGGTTGGCCCGCCCCAGTTCCGAGATCCGCCTGGGCGACGTCATTACGGCGATCGAAGGGCCGCTGGCGATAAACGTCTGCCTCGCCTACGGCAACGAGTGCCCCAACAAGGGCACGTGCCATATCCACCGCATCCTGACCAGCGCCCAGCAGGCCCTCGTGGCGGAACTCAACAGCAAGACTTTCGCGGAGATCGTGGCGCTGGAGCGGTCCGGGCACGGGCACGATGCCCGGGGCGCCCCGGCCTGAGCACGGGACCAAATTTTTTTCGGGCATAGAGGACAAATATCATCCATTACATCTAAGGGGGGATTATGGGGGGATTAGGCACAAGACGCACAAAGACTTTGCGACCACCCAATCAGATGCGCCCAAGCTAAAAGCGATTCCAACAAGCCCAGCATTTTGAACCGGCAAGTGTCTTCCGGGGGTTTTAAAACCCCCAAAAAACCGAAGGGAGAGGAAAAAAGAAATGAAGATGTTCTGCAACCAGTGTGAACAGACCGCCCAGGGTAAGGGCTGCACCGTTACCGGCGTCTGCGGGAAGAAGCCCGAGGTGGCCGCGCTTCAGGACCTTTTGCTCCACGCGGTGAAGGGCCTGGCGCTCTACGCCCACGAGGGGCGGCGCGTGGGGGTCGTGGACCGGGAGGCCGACCGGTTCACCACCGAGGGCCTGTTCGCGACGCTGACCAACGTCAACTTCGATCCGGCGCGCCTGGAGGCGCTCATCCGCCGGTGCGCCGCGCTGACGGCCCAACTCCGGGAAAAGGTGCGCCTGGCCGGCGGGAACACCGGCTTCTCCGATCCGGCGGCCTCCTTCCAGCCGGCTCCCGACCTGGACGGCCTGATCCGTCAGGGGCAAGAGGTGGGCCTGCCCTACGATCGCGGCGCCGACCCGGACGTACAGTCCCTGCAGTCGATCACGGTCATCGGGGTCAGCGGGATGTCGGCCTACGCGCTGCACGCGCAAGCCCTGGGGCAGGAGGACGACGCGGTCTACGCCTTCATCCACCGGGCCCTGGCCGCCCTGACCGATCCGGCCCTGACGCTTGACGATTGGGTCGGGCTGGCGTTGCAGTGCGGCGAGGTCAACCTGCGCGCCATGGAACTTCTGGACGCGGGCCACACCGGCACTTACGGCCACCCGGTTCCGACCGCGGTGCCCCTCGGGCACAAGCAGGGGAAGTGCCTCCTGGTGTCCGGTCACGACCTCAAGGACCTGGAGGCGGTGCTCCAGCAGACCGCGGGCCGGGACGTATACGTCTACACCCACGGTGAGATGCTGCCCGCCCACGGCTACCCGGAACTCAAAAAGCACCCGCACTTCTACGGGCACTTCGGCACCGGCTGGCAGAACCAGAAGAAGGAGTTCGCCCAGTTTCCCGGGGCGATTCTGATGACCACGAACTGCCTCCAGGAACCGAAGGACGCCTACGCCGACAACATCTTCACCACCAGCGTCGTCGGCTGGCCGGGAGTCAAGCATATCGCCGGCGGGGATTTTGCCCCCGTCATCGAGAAGGCGCTGGCGCTGCCCGGTTTCGCCGCCGACGAGGACCGGGGAAGCGTCTTGGTGGGATTCGCCCGCAACACCGTGCTGGGCGTGGCCGACAAGGTCATCGCCGCCGTAAAGAACGGGGACATCAAGCACTTCTTCCTGGTCGCCGGCTGCGACGGGGCGAAGCCCGGCCGCAACTACTACACCGAGTTCGTGGCCAAGACTCCCCGGGATACCGTGGTCCTGACCCTGGCGTGCGGCAAGTTCCGTTTCTTTGATCAAAAGCTCGGCGACATCGGCGGCATCCCGCGCTTGCTGGACATCGGGCAGTGCAACGACGCCTACTCCGCCGTCCAGATCGCCGTGGCGCTGGCCGGCGCCTTTAAGTGCGGCGTCAACGACCTGCCGCTTTCCATGGTGCTGTCCTGGTACGAGCAGAAGGCGGTCGCCATCCTGCTCACCCTGCTGCACCTCGGGATCAGGAATATCCGCCTGGGGCCCAGCCTGCCGGCGTTTGTCTCCCCAAACGTCCTGGAAACGCTGGTCAAGGCCTTTGACCTCAAGCCGATCACCACGCCGGACCAGGACCTGGCGGCGATCCTGGGCTAGGTCAAAAGAAAAGGCGGCTGTCCCGGACTGGGAGCAGAAAAAAGCTCCACGCCCGCTGCGTGAAAATAGCCGCAACTGGTTATTTCTCAGGTTGCGCCCCCGGCCGCGCCCCCCGCGCTCCCAGCCGCCGCCGCGCGCCGGCCGCTGCCCATGCGTCCCGCCGAAACCAACTCGTGAGGGGCCTTCCTTAATGAAGGCCCCCCTTTCTTTTTCAGGCTCTGACGCGGCCCACCCCGGTTTGTTGGCCGGTTTGCGGCGACCACCCGTACTACGACATTGAATACGGTTGCAGCCGGGCCCGCGGTTTGAACGCCTTTGCAACCTCGAGGGCCAGGAACATCACGACCGACAGGGCGAGCGTGAGCGCCAGCTCGTGGAACGTAAGCGGCGTGGTGTCGAATATGTCGTTTGCAAACGGCAGATACACGACCGCCATCTGGAGCAGGACGACGAGGAGCACCGCGCCCAGGAGCGACCTGTTGCTGAAGACACCGATGGAGAGCAGCAAGTCATTTTCCGAGCGCATGGCCAGGATGGCCGCCATTCTTCCGAGCACCAGCGCGGTGAATACCATGGTCTGCCACGCCAGCCCCGCGTGCATGCTGTAGGCCTGAAAAAGAAGGACCGAGGCGCCGATGACCAGCCCGAAGAGGACAATGAAAAGGCCGCGGTTTTGAGCGAAGACTCCCTCGTCCGGCCTGCGGGGAGGACGTTGCATCACCCTGCTCTCGGCGGGCTCCGCGGTCAAGGCGATCCCGGGAAGGCTGTCGCACAGGAGGTTCATCCACAATATTTGCAGTGGCAGAAGGGGAAGAGGCAGTCCGAAAAAGGGCGCAAGGAACACGGCCCAGACGGTCCCCGCGTTACAGGTCAGGGAGTATTTCATGAATTTAAGGATGTTGTCGTAAATGCGCCGTCCTTCCTTCACCGCTTTTACGATCGTCGCGAAGTTGTCGTCAAGGAGAATCAAACTCGACGCCTCCTTGGACACGTCCGTTCCGGTGATCCCCATGGCGACCCCGATATTCGCCCGCTTGAGCGCCGGCGCGTCGTTCACGCCGTCGCCCGTCATGGCCACGAACTGGCCCCGGTCCTGCAGGGCCCTGACGATCCTGAGTTTTTGCTCCGGCGCCACGCGCGCATAAACCCGGATGTGCTCGACCCGCTCCTCGAACGCCTCCGGCGGCAATTTTTCGAGGTCCCGGCCGGTCATCACCGTCTCCGCGCCGTCCGTCACGATGCCGACGCGCCGCGCAATGGTAAGCGCCGTGGCCGGGTGGTCGCCCGTGATCATCACGGGCGTAATGCCGGCCGACCGGCATACAGCCACGGCATCCACCGCCTCCGGCCGGGGCGGGTCCATCAAGCCCGCGAGACCGATCAGGGTGAGCCCGGTCTCCACGCCGGCGGGTGAGAGGTCGTCGGGGAGCCTCTCCCAGATCCGCATCCCGAAGCCCAGGACCCGCAGCCCGTCCCCGGCGATCTGCTCGCTCACGCATTCGACCTCGGGAGAAATGGGGGCGGTCTCGCCCTGCGCCGTGAGCATCCCCTCGGTTTGGTCCAAGACCACCTCGACCGCGCCTTTCGTAAACGAGACGATCTTCCCGTCCTCCCAGGCGTGAAAGGTGGTCATGAGCTTGCGGTCCGAATCAAAGGGCAATTCCGCGAGGCGCGGGTACTTTTTCTCCATCGCGGCCTTGCCGAACCCGCTCTCCTCCGCCAGGGCAAAAAGCGCCACCTCGGTGGGGTCGCCATTTACGGCGCCGCCCGCGCCGACCTTTACATCGTTCGACAGGCTCATGGCCGTGAGCAGCGTGGTAAAGGAGGATGCCGCATGCGCGGCCGAAGGAGCGCCGCGCAGTTCCTCGGCCGCCGCCAGACGTCCTTCGGCGTACACCTCTTCCACCGTCATCTTGTTGAGCGTAAGGGTGCCGGTCTTGTCCGAACAGATATAGGTTACGGAGCCGAGGGTTTCGACGGCGGGCAGCTTTCGCACCAGGGCATTCTGTTTTACCAGCTTCTTTGCGCCGATGGCCAGGGTGATGGTGACAACGGCGGGCAGGGCCTCGGGAATGGCCGCCACGGCAAGACTGACGGCGGTGAGCAGCATCAGGAAGACCGGCTCTCCCCGCATCAGACCCGCCACGAATATGACGGCGCAGATCACGAAAATCGCCGCCGCCAGCCGCTTGCCGAAAACGGCAAACCGCTGCTGAAGGGGGGTTTTCGCCGCTTGTTCTTCCTGAAGCAGGGTCGCGATCGTCCCCATTTCCGTGCCCATGCCCGTGGCGACGACGACCCCGGAGGCGCGGCCATAAGTGACCACGGTCCCCAGATAGGCCATGTTCTTTCTGTCGCCGAGGGGGAGATGGGGGTCGCGAAGCTTTCTGGTGTGCTTTTCCACGGGAACGGATTCCCCGGTCAAGGCGGCCTCCTCCACCAGCATATTCGCCGTTTCCACCACGCGCAGATCCGCAGGTACGATTTGGCCCGCCTCCAGCAGCACCAGGTCTCCGGGAACAAGCTCGGCGGCTTTGACCTGCGCGGGCACATTGTCCCGCAGGACAGTGGCGAGGGGCGCCGCCATTCGTTTCAGCGCCGCCATGGCCTCTTCGGCCCGGTACTCCTGAATAAAGCCGATGATCGCGTTTAAGATCACGATAGCGAGAATCGCCAGGGAGGCGGTGGGCTTCCCAACGACGCCGGAGACAACCGCGGCAATGAGCAGCGCGACGACCAGGAAATCCTTGAACTGGTCCAGGGCCATCATGAGTGGCGTCCTCTTTTTCTTCTCTTCCAGCTCATTGCGGCCGTAGACGGCAAGGCGCTCCCGGGCCTCTTCCGAGGTCAGTCCACTCTGCGACGTCTTGAGTTCCCCGAGCGTTTCTTCAACGCTCAGGCAGTGCCACCGTGAAGATGTCGGCATGGATAATCTCCTTTTCGGTCAGTTATTGGTCAGTTAGTAGTAGAAACAATAAAAATAAATAAACCCCTACCAGACGCACTTGCATAAAAGTGCCATACCTGGTAAAGGTCTTGCTCATCAGACATAATACACCAACACTCTGATTTGCGGCACCGGTCCACACAACATAGGACGTGCTGACGATGCCCGCTACTCGGAGCTACTCCCCCCTACCTACCCTAATATTATGATTTTTCTTGGGGCCTGTCAAGATGTTTTCGCCAAAAAACGTAATCCGGAAAAGCATTGGTATTACTGGGAAATGTCGCACCCCGGTGGGGCGTAGTCGCGGGAATCCCGCAAGTAGGACTCGGCTTCCCCGACTTTTTTTACATCGGGGTAAAAAAAAGCCCCCGCTTCGATACCCTCTTCGATGATCAGATTATGGCTATGCTTGAGGCCCAAGAGGCCCGGGAGTCCGGGAAGCAACACAAAGGCGAAAATCATCAGGAGCGACACCGTCAGCAAAAAAACGAGCCATTTGTTGTTTGTGCCCGGCGGACCCTTGGGTCCGCCGGGTCTTTCGGCATATCTGTCCTTTTCCATCATCATTCCCCGTATTCCGCATTCTGCCATTGTGCTTCGGAGGTTACATCATGAGCCTATCCGTAATACTCCTAAACAGTACAAAGAACAGCAGGTAGGCCATGACCAGGGTGATTATCCACTGGGCGGACTGACCCACAATATAGAGTATTACCGGTTTGCCGCCCTTGAGGTATTTTTTCAGCTCCCGGAAGTTGGTCCCCAGGCCGATGGATACAAAAGCCAAGGCAAAAAACCAGCCTTGCAGGATTGAACTCCAACCCCTGATCATTCCTTCGTCCAGCACCGCCTTGCCCATGTCCGGGCCCAGGTACTGATAAATGGCGGAGAATACCAGGGAAGCCCCCAAAAAGCCCAGGATGAATCTTGGGAAACGCTTCCAAATCTCCCTGACTGCTGCGCCTGCGGTGAGTTCCACTTCGCCGGCGCGGGTGCGGTCCACCACCGTGGTCCAGTAAGCCGCCACACCAAAGGCCACGATCCCTATCAGTATGTTCTGGATCATTTTGATGGTGGCGGCCACAGTCATGGCTTCGTTTCCCAGCAGTGCGCCCGCTGCCACCACCGCCCCGGTGGAATCAATGGAACCACCCATCCATGCGCCGGCCAGCACCGGGTGCATTCCCACGGCTTTGGCCACAGCAGGCATGACAAACATCATGAGGGAAGTGAAAATAATGGAGATGCCGATGGCCAGGGTAAGTTCCTCTTTTTTGGCCCGGCAGGCGGCGGCGGTGGCTATGGCCGCCGACACGCCGCTCACCGACATATCGGCGGACAACACAATGTTCAGAGTCTTGGATTCCATTTTCAATATGCGCTGGCCGAACCAGTACGTAAAGATCAGCACCGCCGGGCAAGCCACCCAGGTAATGAGCAATCCCGGGAGCCCCACCAGAATGATCTTGCCGAAAAGAATACTGGCCCCCAGTAGAATCAGGCCTGTTTTAATATAATACTCGGTTTGCACCGCCGGCATCACCCACTTGGGGGTGCCGACGGTATTGCTGATCAAAAGGCCGATGATAATGGCCCAGAGGACATACTCCAATCCCCACGCCCTGATGTCAACCTGGGCGGCCAGGAAATAGGCCAGTGCCGCCAGGAGAAACACAAAAGGAAAACCGAGCAAAAACCGGCGCAGACTGGCGCCCATTATCTTCATGCCGATCGAAAAGAACAGTCCCAGGGCCACGCACAGTACGCCCAGAGATACAAAGTGATTATATGGTTTGGTTTCGGCGGCTTTTTTCGCCTTTGCTTCCGCTTCCCGGGCCTTTATCCATGCGTCGATTTGTGACCCCGCCTGAGCATTTAGAGCGGCATCCTTATAACCGGCGGCGGCAGCGTCTGCCTCGGCTATTTTAGCCTTTGCCTCCGCTTCCTCCCTTTCCTTTTGGGCCGCCTCGAACTTGGGTTTGTTGGCCTCACTGACGGCTTTGGCCTCTTCCGGGCTCAGGTAGAATGAAGCCGCGGGGCTGGTATCCCATCTGCCGGGCCGGGCCAGATATTGTTCCAGTATTTTGGCCGGCTCCGATCTGGTGGTTACTTTTTCCTTAGCCTCCCGGGCTTGGTGCCAGGCCATGGTTTTAAAAGGGGCTCTCTGGGCTTCCGCGGCCATAACGGCATTGTATTCGTCTATCTTCTGACGGGCATCGGTCACCGGACCCAGGACCACGTAAAGAAACAACCCCATCAGCAAAACGACGGCACCCAACCAAATGGCCCAATAATCCTCGCTTTTAAAGAGTTCCGAAAATCCTTTTTTAGGGGATTCATCCAGCACCACCACATCGTCCGCAGGACGAGGAGCCTGTCCTTTCATTTCTTATCACACCCCCGTTAATTAAGGAATATTTTTGGGACCTATGAGAAAATGTTTCACATAAATATGTAACCGTCCGCCCAGAAGGCGAACCCGCCCAGCGCGGCCACCAGAATCAAGCCCGGGAGAGCCTTGCGAATGCCTTCAACATAATTTGCATTTACCGGGTTTAAAGTAGCTTGAGACACGGCAATACCTCCATCACAAAATTAAAGTTTATTTTTTCATCCCCTGCATCCCCTGATAATAAGGGCCGGGCACCTCCTTTGGCGGTAAGATTTCCCTGAAGGGTCAAGGTTCGGATTCGTGCAGGTTCCCCCGCTCGACAAGAGCACGGCGTTTAAGCCGCCTTCACCTGAGTATCGGCGTTACTCACCTCCCGGCACTGTTTTTGCGTTCATCAGAAAAAACGAACGACCCCCACCGGACGAACGCTTGTCTAAAAGCATCGCGCCTGGCAGAGGTCTTGCTCATCAGGCACAAAATACGTCTTGTGCGCCTGATCCGCGGCACCGGCCCCACGTTAACGCAGGACGTGCTGACGATGCCGCTGCCGGGAGCTACTCCCCCCTACTTAACCCAATACAGGGTTATATTTGCTTAGCTTCCGAAATACTAACCTGGACAATCTCCTTTCCGATACTAAAACAAACGACCCCTGCCGGACGAACGCTTGTCTAAAAGCATCGCGCCTGGCAGAGGTCTTGCTCATCAGGCACAAATACGTTCTGTGCCCTGATCTGCGGCACCGGCCCCACGTTAACGCAGGACGTGCTGACGATGTCCGCCGCTGCTTAAGAGCTACTCCCCCCTACTTAACCTAATATTATGAATCTTCTACGAACCTGTCAAGATGTTTTTTCCCGGTGGCGGGGAAGACTATCTCCTAAGCACCAACCCACTGGAAAGCCATAAAAAAAGGGAGCGAAATGAAAATGGACTTTGAAAGGGCCCGCGAGATCGTCGCCGCCGACGACACCATCGAGGTGCTGCTGAACGGTTTTCCGGTCTGGATCGAGGAACTGGACTCCGAAAACCGCCGGGCGAGGGTAAAACCATTGAACCGCACCGGGGAAAAGATCTTCGACGTCCCGGTGATCCAGCTCGAGGAGGGCCGCTCCCAACGCCATCAGTAATTTGTTCATCACCGCCTGGGTGAATACCACCAGGCAATCCGTCATGCAGCGGCCGCACCGGGGGCTTTCGGTCACTTGATAACAAGTGACCGTCGTCTGGCCCAAACCTTCCGATGTCTGGCGCAAACCTTCCGAAAGACGCCGCATTATTTCTCACCTCCGCAGGAAATCGAGTTTGTTCGTTGAACCAGACCTATTCATTTGGAGTTTCAATGGTTTGGGGATATGGGGCTAAATTTGCGAACCGGGGCGCGGATCGCGGATATTGGTTGGTGTTGACCGGATTTAGGGAGTGGTTGGTGCGGTGATTGTGCTGCACGCGGTGTGGGTGAATGAGGGGGACTGTCCCGGAGCCGGGCGCATGTACTTTTGGGGGGAAAAGGCTTCCAATGCCTCCGGGAGCAAGGGGAGCAAGGGGCGGCCCGCGAGGCGCAAAGGTGGCTGGCAGCCGGCGCACCCGTTCGCCGTCGAAGCGGTGCAACTCCGGGACGCGCTGCCTTTTTGGGACAATCGTGACCCTATTCCCGTGACGGAGCCGGACAAGCTGGTGGTGGTGCTGCCGTCTACAGAGACTCGGCCTGTTTCTGCGCCCGCGGCGATGGCGGCCGGGCCGCACCGGCGGGCGGAACACGCCGGGACGGCCCGGAGAGGTGCGGTGAACGGGCCGGATGCTTCCGGCGGAGGCCTGGAACCGGTGCTGCGGCTGTTGCCCTGGACGGTGGAAGCGGCGGCGGTTTTTCCGGCCCGGTTGCTGGACGTGTTGTTGACGCTGCCGGAGATGGACGGTTCTTCCGGAGTGCTCCCGGCGGCCGATGTGCTCTATTGGGGCCGTGCGGCCCGGTTTGCCCTGGATCTCCTGGAGCGGTTGCGCATCCAGCCGGGTGTGGAGATCCATACCGAACCAACGCGGGAAAAACCAACGTGGGAAAAACCGGCGCGGGAAAAACTGGTGCCGGCGGCCTGCTGGCGTCCGGTTTTGAACGCGCCGGAGGATGCGGAACGCTTGGCGCACTTGGGAGAGCGAATGCCGCCCGTTTGCCGGATGGCGGCCGATCCGGCGGTTTTTGCGGCGGACAGCGGTGTACTGCCGCGCCGCGGTCCGGATTTGCTGACCGATTTCCTGCAGGCGGTGATCGATGCCACGGTGCGCCGTTGGTTGGCGGAGGCCGGCGGTACCCAACTGTCTTTGTATCACCAGTCCACGCCCGCCGGGATTTGGATGGCGGCGCTGGGCGACCGCCGACCGCTGCTCAAGATACCGAAGCGGTCCCTGGAATCGTTGACGGCCGGCCTGGCGGCCTGGCAGGGCGAACTGACCCGGGAGGTGGAAGCGGCGGAGGCCGGTTTCCGCACCTGCCTGCGGCTGGTGGCGCCGGAGAAGCCGGGAGAACCCGAGGAACCGGCCGAACCGGGATGGTCGCAGACGGACGGGGATGAAGACTGGCGGCTGGAGTTTTTTCTGCAGGCAGTGGACGATCCCTCGCTGCTGGTGCCGGCGGAAGAGGTGTGGAACGCCCGGGGCCGGGATCTGGAGTTTTTGCAGCGGCGGTTTGTGCGTCCCCAGGAAAGACTGCTGGCCGACCTGGGACTGGCCGCTCAGGTTTTCCCGCCGTTGGACGGCGGACTGCGCACGGCCCGCCCGGCTTTTGTCCGTCTTTCCATCGCCGAGGCCTACGATTTTATATGTACCGGGGCGGCGCGGTTGCAGGAGCAGGGCTTT
Organism: Bacillota bacterium; assembly: GCA_040757205.1. NCBI lineage: Bacteria > Bacillati > Bacillota > Bacillota bacterium. Next base: position 23,809 of record JBFLXL010000008.1, on the reverse strand, counting down.
GTGGTTCAGTTGCCGCCCTGGTGCGGTCAGGCGGTTTCTCCGGGGTTGCATTTGAAATTGCGCCCGCCGCGCCCGGGTCGGGCCGGGCGTTCTCCGGCAGGCGGGATATCCGGGCTGCTGAGCATGGAATCGGTGGTGGAGTGCGACTGGGAACTGGCCTTGGGGGGAGAGTTGTTGGACCGGGAGGAGTTTGCCCGGCTGGCGGCCCTGAAGGTGCCGCTGGTCCGTTTGCGCGGCCGCTGGGTGGAGTTGGCGCCGGAAACGGTACCGGCGGTGGCCGATCTGTGGCGCCGGAAAACCGGGGCGGGCCGGATGAAGCTGGCGGAGGCGCTCCGCTACGGATTGTCTGGTGATGCGGGCCGGGCGCCGAATGAAGGGGCGGCGGCGGAACCGGGCGAACCGGGCGCGCTGCCGGTGGTCGAAACCGTTGGCGAGGGCTGGGTGGGGGATTTGCTGGCGCAGTTGACCGCCGGGGAGCGGCCCGGGGCCCTGCCGGTGCCGGCCGGTTTTCAAGGAGTGTTGCGGGCATACCAGGAACGTGGTTTTTCCTGGCTCTGTTTTTTGGAAAAGTGGGGTTTGGGGGCCTGCCTGGCCGATGACATGGGACTGGGCAAGACCATCCAGTTCCTGGTGTTTTTGCTGCGGCGCCGGGAGCAGGGACGGGCGCAAGGCCCGTCACTGCTCGTTTGCCCGACCTCGGTAGTGGGGAACTGGGAACGGGAGGCGGCCCGGTTCGCTCCCGGACTCCGGGTGCTGGTGCACCACGGTCCGCAGCGGCTGCATGGGGACGACCTGGTACGGGAAGCGGTCCGCTGGGATTTGGTGGTCAGCACGTACGGGCTGGTTGTCCGCGATCACGCCGCCTTGGCGCGGGTGACATGGGACGGGATCGTTCTGGACGAAGCGCAGCACATCAAGAACGCCGGGAGCAAACAGGCGCGCCATGTGGGTGCGCTGGCCTCCGGCTACCGCCTGGCGTTGACCGGTACGCCGGTGGAAAACCGCCTCTCCGAACTCTGGTCGATCAGCAATTTCCTGAACCCGGGGTATCTGGGCTCCCAGCGCTGGTTTCAGGAACACTTTGCCCGCCCCATTGAGCGGGGCCGCGATGCGGCCCGTACCGCCCGGTTGCGCCGCCTGGTGGCGCCCTTCATCCTGCGCCGCTTGAAAACCGATCCGAACGTGGCCCCTGATTTGCCGGAAAAGCAGGAACAAAAGGTTTTCTGCCACCTGACGCCGGAGCAAGGTACGCTTTATGCCGCCGTGGTCGCGGATATGCTGGACCGGATCGACAACGCCGCGGGGATGGAGCGGCGCGGGCTCATCCTGGCCACGCTCGGCAAGCTTAAGCAGCTCTGCAATCATCCGGTGCATCTGCTGAAGGACGGCGGTTCGCTCGCCGGGCGTTCCGGCAAGCTGAACCGGTTGGAAGAATTGTTGGACGAGGCGTTGGCGACCGGGGACCGGGCGCTTGTGTTCACGCAGTTCCGGGAGATGGGCGCCTTGCTGCGGCTGCACCTGGAGCGGCGTTTCGGCCGGGAGGTGCTTTTCCTGCACGGCGGCGTCCAGCGCCGTGCCCGGGACGAGATGGTGGCGCGATTTCAGGACGGCGGGCCGCCGCTGTTCATCCTTTCTCTGAAGGCCGGCGGCACCGGTCTGAACTTGACCGCCGCCAACCACGTCTTTCATTTCGACCGCTGGTGGAACCCGGCGGTGGAAAACCAGGCCACGGACCGCGCTTTCCGCATCGGGCAGCAACGGAACGTGTTGGTGCATAAATTCGTCTGCGTGGGAACGGTGGAGGAGAAAATCGACCTGATGATTGAACAGAAAACGGCGCTGGCCGCCGAGGTGATCGGCAGCGGCGAGGACTGGGTGACCGAACTGTCCACCGCCGAGTTGCGCGATTTGTTCCAACTGCGGGCGCAAGCCCTGGCCGGAGATCCGGACTGAAGCAGGCGCCGCGGGAGGAGATGGAGATGGCGCGACGTCCACGGAGGCGCTGGACGAATCGCCTGCCGATCCAGAAGCAGGCGCCAGGCGCGGAGGGGGGATGGAGATGGCGCGACGCCAGGAATTTGGAGTGAGTTGGTGGGGGCAACGCTGGGTTGCCGTGCTGCAGTCGTTCGGCTGGGCCGGCCGGTTGCAGCGGGGCCGCACTTATGCCCGCAGCGGCCGCGTGCAGGAGATCTTGCTGGGTGCCGGCCTGGTGAAAGCGCAGGTGCGGGGTTCCCGCCCGCGCCCCTACCATGTGTACATGCGGATCGACACTTTGCCGAACGCCGCCTGGAAAAAGGCAATCAAGGTCATGGCCGGCCGGGCCGATTTTGCCGCCCGCTTGCTGGCCGGGGAGATGCCGGCGGAGATCGAGCAGGCTTTTGTGGCCGCCGATTGCCACCTTTTACCGTTTTCGCCCCGGGAACTGCAGGCCGAGTGTTCCTGTCCGGACTGGGCGAATCCGTGCAAGCACATCGCCGCCGTGCATTACGTGCTGGCCCGGGAGTTCGATCAGAATCCGTTCCTGATTTTTGAACTGCGCGGCCGTTCCCGCGAAGCGCTTCTGGCGGCGCTTCGGGAGCAATGGGCTGGCGGGGCGGCTGGGGCGGGGGCGGCGGCAAGGGCAGCGGGGGCGGCGGCAGGAGCGGCGGTGTCCACCACCGGGCCGGCGGCGGAGTATGCGGCAGATTCCGGTGCGGCGGCCGGCGGCGATGATCCGGAATATTGGACGCTCACGGCCGGCGAACAGCAGCACTTTTGGGACGGCGGAGAGGAATGGGACCGCCGGGCCCGCCTGTCGCCGGACGCTGCCGACGCCCGGTTGGAAGCCGTCTTGAAGGCGCTTGTCCCGCCTCCGTTCGCCCAGCCCGACCCCGACGCGTACTTGCAGGCGTTGCGGGAATATTACCGGGTGGTCGCGGTGCGCGCCCGCAGCAAGGCGGTGCGGATCAGACGGCGGGACAAGAGACTGAATAGAGATGGCGGCGTACACGAAAGTTTTGAAGAAATGTACCGCTCCCAGTCCAGAATGTTGCAGAGATACATCGACAGTCTGCTGGCGAACCGGAGCAGTGACTTCATCGGCGCGGTAATGTCCCGGGCCGGGAGCCTGCTGAGATCGCCCGCAATAACTTTTGCTCAGGTCAAATGGCGGTTTGAGACCGGGCTTACCGACCATGACCGGCGGCTGATCGCGGCGGAAAGGAAGCGGCGGGCCGAGGCGAACAGGCTGAAACGGAAGGCCGAGACGGAAAAATACTATCAAGAGGCAAGGGAAAAAGAGAAGTCGGCCCGGTTGATGGTGCTGGAAGCGATGCTCCTGCAGTCAATGGGTTTTACAACTCGGCAAATCGCCGAAGAGATGCAGACATCTACCTACCTGGTCAGAAAGAGTATCTACCAGGGCGGGAGGGTCAAGTTGAACCGGGAAATCGGATACCTTTGCCTGGTGCTTGAGCAGTTTTGAGGAAATCCAGCTCGAAAACGAGGATGACCGGGAACGGTTATCCGTGATTCCTGGCGCGGTGCGTGCCACGGTTGAGCAGTTGGCCGCGGCGGATTTGACTTCCGGAAAAGTCTCAAAGCCTTTCGAATATCCCGGCCGCTTAGATCCCGCGTATTGTCAATTGTTCTCTCGACGACGCCGCTTCTGTCCGAACGCAGCGGGGAGAAGGTGATCCGTTTCCGGACCCGCCGCGATCAAAACGATCCCAGCCACCACCAGGCCCAGGCTCAACAGGTGTTGAAACAACAGCACTTCGCCCAGAATCAGGCTGGAGAGCAGCACGCTCGCTATCGGCATGAACCCGCCGAACACCCCGACGGTGGTGGCCGGCACGGCCGCCGCCCCCTTGTAGAAAAGGATGTACGCGAGTGCCGTCACGACCACCCCGTAGTAGACCACCACGAGACAATCCACCCAACCCAGGGCCGCGAAGTCGAACTTGAGCCCCTCGTAGACGGCGAACGGCAAAAAGAAGATAAAGCCGAACAAGCTGACCAGAGCCGTACGGGTCAGCGCCAGGGTCTCCTTGGAGATCCACTTCTGTAGAATTACAAACAGGGCTTCCCCCAGTACCGCCAAGAAGACGAGGACGTTCCCCCAGAACGACCAGTCTCCCACTCCCGACCGGCCCGCCTGGTTGAGGACGAGCACCGCCGCCACCACCGCCGCAATGCCGCCGACCTTGTGCCACGTGGGTTTCTCCCGCAGCACCAGAAACGAAATGAGCCCCACCACCGCCGGCATCGTGCTGGTGATGATCCCTCCTGCGGCCGCGGAAGTGGTCTTCAGGCCGTACAACAGAAAGATCCGGAACCCAACCATGCCGGTCAGCGCCTGAAGGGCGAGCAGCTTCAGGTCATTTTTGGGGACGTTCCAAAGCCCCCCGCCGATCTTCCAGGCGAGGGGGAGCAGCACCAGCAGGGCCGTCAGGAGGCTCGCGGCCGCGGCCAGAAACACCGGGAGCTGCTGGGTGAGGACCTTGCCGGCCACCACCGAGCTGCCGGCGAGGGCCATCGCCGCGGCCAAGCAAAGGTAGGCGGAAACGTTCGTCTTCATCGGCTATAATGGTACCATCGGCGGAGTGGTCGCAGAAGTTCCACTTCAAGACGTTTTTGATGGTACCACTTTGGTTGTTGGAGGCGGTCGAAGATGCTGGGCATCACGGTCACCAGGGGCGACCCCACCCCCCTCTTCCGGCAGGTCTACATCCGGCTGCGGGACTTGATCCTGGAGGGGAGAATCACGGCCGGCGAGCGGCTCCCCTCGACGCGGGAGCTGGCCACGGTGCTGGGGGTCTCCCGGAACGTGGTGCTCGAGGCTTACGGCCTCTTGACCGCCGAGGGGTACCTCGAGGGACGGCAGGGCTCGGGCACCCGGGTGGCGGCCGGGGCCAGCCTGGGGCGGCTTGGGGGGAAGCCCCCGGCCCCCTCCCGGACGCCCGCCTGGAGGCCCGCCCACATGCCCGCTGGCATACCCAGCGGGATCCTTGCCGGGCACCCGCCGGGGAACCCGCCGCCCCCTGCAGCGGATGCGCCCAAAGACCTCATCGACTTCCGCTCCGGGATCCCGGCGGTGGACGTTTTCCCGCTCAAAAAGTGGGGCCGGCTCGTCCACGAGGTCTGCCTGGACGCCCCGGGGTCCCTGCTGATGTACGACCGCCCGGAAGGCCGCCCGGAGCTGCGGCGCGCGTTGGCCGGGTACCTCTTCCGGGCGCGGGGCCTCATGTGCAACCCCAACCGGCTGCTGATCACCACCGGGGCGACGCAGGGTCTGGCGCTGGTGGCCAAACTTCTCTATCTGCCGGACGCCGCGGCAGTGGTGGAGGACCCGGTCAACATCGGCATGCAGCGGATATTCGCCGGCGCCGGGTACCGCTTCATCCCCGTGCCCGTCGACGCCCACGGCCTTGACACCGCGCTCCTGCCGGCGGACGCAAGCCCCCGCTTCGTCTACGTCACCCCGTCCCACCAGTTCCCCCTGGGCGGCATCCTGCCGGTGCAGCGCCGCATCGAACTCATCGCCTACGCCCGCGATAAGGACTGTTTCATCGTGGAAGACGATTACGACAGCGAGTTCCGCCACGAGGGGCCGCCCTTGAGCACCCTGCATTCGCTTGACCCGGAGCGGGTCATCTACGCCGGGTCCTTCAGCAAAGTGCTGGCCCCGGCCCTGCGCCTGGGCTACGTCATCCTCCCCCCGGAGCTGATGGTGCGCTGCCGCGAGCTCAAACGCTACGCGGACATCCACACCCCGTCGCTCGACCAGTTGGCGCTGGCCCGCCTCATCGACGACGGCCGGCTCGAGCGGCACATCAACCGAATGAAGCGGGTGTACGCCGCACGGCGGCGGGCCACCAAGGAGGCCTTGGGCCGCCATTTCCCCGGCGCGCACACGGTCAGCGGCGACTCCACCGGACTGCACCTGGTGGTTGAGTTCCCGGGGGTGGACTTCACCGAGGAGTTGCTTGCCCGGCTAGAACAAGAGGGGGTCCGGGTTTACCCGGTGGAGCGGCACGCCCTCGAGAAGGGACGGCACCGGCACAAAGTAATCCTGGGATACGGGCACCTGGAACCGGAGCGGATCGCCGCCGGGGTGCAGCGGCTGCACCGGGGACTGTCAGTCACTTGATAACAAGTAACCGTGCTGACCGCCCGCATCGAGGATGGCGAACTCGACGTCGTGGATGCGGCGGCACCCCTTGTTGCGCCTGCAATTTCCTTCCTGCATTTTTCACCTCCGGCGCACCGCACCCCTGATTTACTCTTCGCCCAATACACCTCAGGCCGATAACAAGGGGGATAGCCCTTACAGCCGTTGCGTCCGCAAAGCATCCAACCGGCAGACGACTGATCAAGTCCGGACTGTGCGTGGTCAACAACAACCAGGTCTTGTTCTCCCGCTACCCGCTAGCAGCCGTCCCTCACCCGGTAGCCGATGGCGCCGTAACCCTTCAGCCGCTTTTCGTACATCCGCAACAATACCGGCACCCGCTCATCCACATAGTCGTAGATCCGCACCACCGGCTTGCCGTGGTTCAGCCGGTGCAGTCGGCCCGCGTACTGCTGCAGCGTACCCCGCCAGGAGATCGGATCACCAGGAACAGGGTGTCGAGCCGGGGGTCGTCGAAACCCTCGCCGATGTACCTGCCGGTGGCGATGAGTACCCGCTCTTCCCCGTCCGGTATCCCCGCCAGCCGCTCGGCCAAGTCTCTGCGCTGCCGCGCCCCCATGCCGCCCCGCATAGAAGGGGCACCCCCGACGAACGCTCAGAATCAGCCGGCGCATCCGTCTCTAGTGGCGTCTGCGTAGAAGTTTACAAGGCGCACCAACAATCTCGGCTGTCACCACTACGGATAATTCCTAATCCCCAAACGTTCCTTCAAAGCGGTCTGCAAAATATGCGAGAAGTTGACCTGCCTCTCCTCGGCCAGGTCGTTGAGCCACTTGGGGATGGTCAGGGTCTTCTTCACCGACCTGTTGGCCATCTCGTCCCTAACCAGCGGCATCCACGCCTCAATGGGGACGACGAAAGCGCCCTTGAGAACGCCGACTTTCTCAGGAGGAGTCGGGCCCGGGATTTCATCCCCGTCCTCCTCCATACCGTACAGGTGAAGCTCCAATGCATCCCTGGCCATTCTGAGGGCTTCTTCCAGAGTGTCACCCTCGGTGACGCACCCCGGCAGGTCGGGAAAGGTTACGATGTACCCCTTGATTTCCCCCGGCTCAAAAACGGCCGGGAATATGTAGCTGTCCATGTTTTACCCTCCCTGCAGCTCGCCTGGGTTTATCCCCGCCTGATTCACGATTCTCCTGACGGTCTTGGGGTCAAGGTCCTTTCTGGGATGGGGGACGGTCACTTTCCCGGGTTTTGCAGGGTGGATCATCTGCACATGCGATCCCCTCTGATTCTTGAACACCCAGCCGTCATCTTGAAGCACGTCCAGTATCTCTTTTGAGGAGTAGCTTTTCATTCTCCACACCCTTAATGTAATACGTATGATTTACCCGTGTCAAGATAGACAGGGAGGGTTATGCGCATACCCCCCGCCACGTCGCGTATAATCTTCATCGACTGGGACGAGGCCCGGGAGCACCTACCGGAGGTGGGTCCCACCGGAGGCGGGTTCGGACTCGGTTTTGATTAAAAGAAAGCCCGTGAAGCCGGGCACCTGATGTTGCTGCCTGGAGACACTGCTTGACCGATTAGGCGAGGTCCGCCAAGCAGAAGTTGCTTACTTCGGGCAGGACCTCCCGCACCCCTCGCCGCACACCGTAGGGCGAACCCCGGAACCTTATCTTTCAACTGGTACAACAGCTCTTGCCGCTGAATGATAGGACTTAGCCATCTGGATAAATCCTTCCGCCTGCTCCTTGCTTTCAAATGCTCTCAGCGGAATGATAATTGCTCCCATTGCACTTGTATAGATCAACACCATCGCCTTAATCCCCTAAGTTTCAACCGCGGTTCCCATCGATCAGTCTGATTCATTGGAAACGTATTGGTCATCAATTCGACATAAAAAACACCAAATCCTTCCTGGAGCTGTCAGACTCGAAATGCTTCGCCCGTTCTGCCTGGGGCGACCCCCGCCAAAAGCAGTCTGGAAATGCAGGAATTTAGTGTCAGATGTCGAAAACCTGGACTAACGAATTGGCGGGGTGCGATGATGCCCATTACTTCGTTTGAGTATTGCCTCATAATCCGTTCTAACCCGGATTCGAACTGGCAAGATGCTGAGGGTCAGTCCTACCAGTACGGTCAGACGGTTCCACGATATACGCGGATTCAACCTGGTGTACGGTTTGTTATGGACCGGCGCGAAGGCGGTAATGTGGTCTTAGTCGGGCACGGTGAGTTCGGCACCATCGAGGACGATGGGGTAGATAAGAATCGGCGTCGACGCTACCGGGCGCACTTCAAGGAGTTCATACCGTTCCCTGAGCCGTACCCCTTAACCTCTGACCTAAGAGCGCAAATCTCAGCTCAGCCAGGTTTCAACCAGCAGCATTCCATCCGTGAGATTCCTCCGGAGTTACACGCCGAGTTAGTGGCTTTGGGGGGCGGCCAGGTCCACAATTTCACTCCCGAACAAAGTCAGGCGCTAGCCAGCGAGTGGCCGGAACCCAGTGGACTTAATAGTCCCCAGGGAGGTGTGACCTCGGTGAGCGCGACCAGCGAAGCCATCCGCATGGTACACGGGTACATCAGCGCACGCGGATTCCACTTCACCCTGCCGCAAGTCGCGGCCTTCTATTGTGCCCTGCGTACCAAACCGTTTGTGATTCTCGCCGGAATCTCCGGGACCGGAAAGACCCGCCTGCCACGGCTGTTTACCGAGGCCATCGGTGCCAAGTTGCGGTTGGAAGCCGTCCGTCCGGACTGGGCCGACAGCGCAGACCTGATTGGCTACCGGGACCTTAAGGAGAACTTCCGGCCCGGGCGACTACTGGGGTTTGCCGGCGAAGCAACCAAATCACCCGCCCGACCCCACGTTTTTGTACTGGATGAAATGAACCTGGCCCGCGTAGAACACTACCTGGCCGATGTACTGAGCAAAATCGAGAGCCGTCGCCGCGAGGATGGTAAGGTGGTCACCGACCAACTAGTGGCCCCGGAAGAACTGAATGATGACCCATTAGCTGCAAAATGGCACGAGATCGGCCTTCCAGAGAACCTCTTCATCGTCGGTACGGTAAACATGGACGAGACCACTCACGGTTTTAGCCGCAAGGTATTGGACCGCGCCTTCACTCTAGAGTTTTCGGAAGTGGATCTGCACCAGTTTGGCTCAAACTTGGAGCCGGACGCACTACCGACCGGCTCTGTTGTCAGCCTGGAACTGTTCAAGCCGTTGGCCCTGACCTTGAGTGAGCTAACCGATGAACCGCATTGGGAAACGTGTATGCGAGTGATTGACCTGCTCGCACGTGTAAACCGGAGCCTCCAAAAGGCCCAACTTCAAGTGGGCTACCGCGTGCGTGACGAGGCCTGCCTTTTCGTGTGCCACGCCAGCACGATCTCGGACGTTTTTCCGGAGAACACTGCCCTCGACTACGTGCTTTGCGCTAAGGTTTTGCCGCGGATTCACGGAGGTGCTGCAACCCTGCAGGAGATAATGCTCGACCTGCTCGAGCTTACTCTCCGCAACAACTCTGCTGAGTATCGCAGCCTGATTGCCGAAGTGCGCTCGGGAGATCAGCAGCTCTCGTATTTGCTGCGTCATACTCCGGGCTTAGATTCTTTCCGGTACCCTCAAACTGCAGCCAAGCTCCGGATAATGCTGGAGCGGTTGGACCGCGACGGCTACACTTCTTACTGGTTGTGATGTTGTGAAGCCCACACGTTTGTTGTTCATCGAGACTGCCGACTTGGCCGTGGAAATCTGGGGACCGGAAGGGGTGCCGGAAGCGGTCGTACCTCTTGGTCCCAGGCGCCGTTATCCCCGCCTACGCTTGCGCACCAACCAACCGTACACCTTGGACCCATCCGAACCTAAAGCGCAACCGACCTTCTTTGAAAACACTACCTATCAACTAATCGTTCGGGCTAAAAAGCCGGGAGCAACACCTTCAATCCGGCATCGCGACCCGCTGGTGCAACAGGGCTTCTACCCTTCGGCTATCGACCCCAGTGTTAGCACTGGTACTTTTACGTTCAAAGATCGGGTGGGGCTAAGCTCTTTCACTTTCCTTCTCGGCCGGCAAGAGCATCTAACGCTTGAACTTGAAGTCTTCCCCACCAAGCTCGACTACGACGAAGATTACTGGGACTTGCTGGCCGAAGTCTCCAAGTACGTTTACAACCTCGCCTTTGATTACCTCCGGGCCACCTACCAGGGTGCCGTACCATCTAAGCCTGCCGGCACACAAACCGATTTAGAGTGGCTTTTGCTGCTGGACTATGTCTTTCAGGACCTGGAACGCGCAGTGCATCAAATCGCCCGCCAGCCGCACCGGGCCCTGGTTCCCGAACCAATGTACGGACCATCAGCCCGTGTGAAGCGGTCTGACCGGTTCGTCCGAGCAGCCGTGCGTAGCGCGGCGCGCCGTGGTGTTCTTTCCTGCACTCTCGTGGACCAAGTGCCCATTCCGGACCGTCTCCGGGCTAATCGCCCCCGCCCTAACCTAAACACCCCAGAGAACAAATGGCTGCGCTATGAATTGGATTTGGTCCGCCGGCGCCTCGCCGACATGCACACCCGGGTTCGGGCCGCGGGGGTCGCCTCGGGCCGGGCACATTATCGAGAAGCCGCCGCTCAGGTCAGGCACCTTGAGACCCGCCTCGACCAAATCATGCGCTTGGAACCCCTGGCCTCGGTAACCGGCGCATCCCCAACCGCCCATTCTTCTCTCGTTTTCCGAGCTGCACCCGGCTACCGGGAGGCATTCCGCTGCTGTCTTACTCTGCGTCTGGGTCTGCGCATCCAGGCTGACGCCCTGCAGCTTTCCCTCAAAGACGTAAGCGAACTTTATGAGTACTGGTGCGTGTTGGCCCTGTTGGGCATCATTTCGGCTCGTACCGGTGGTCGGTTTGAACCCCAAACGCTGGTTGAACGTAGCCCAGGAGGCTTGACTATCCGACTGCGCCGCGGAAGACATCTGATGATGGAAGTCCGCCGACACGGCCGCACGGTCTGCACCATGCGATACAATCCCAGAATTGTCTCGGCCACCGGCGCCCAGCGTCCCGACATCCTGCTCAGCTTTCACCCAACGGGCTGGGAGACCCCGGTCGAGGTAGTCCTGGATGCAAAGTACCGGGTGGTGGGAAACCAAGACTATTTGGATAAGTACGGCACTCCCGGCCCGCCTGAAGATGCGGTGAACCAATTGTACCGCTACCGCGACGCTATCGTGGACAATGCCATTCCGCCCCGCCGGCGCATTGTCGAAGCGCTGGCTCTCTTCCCCTTTCGGGATACACAGAACTTGGAATTCCGTGACAACCGTCTCTTTCGCAGCCTAGACGCCATCGGTATTGGGGCGTTGCCCTTCCTACCTTCGGAGACCAGCTACGTGGAAGAGTGGCTGGCCAGGAACTGCCGCCGCTCGGGTACCCACTTCGCCGAAAAGGCAGTCGGGGTGGTATTGCGTGACGAGGAATTGGCCAACCGGGCTAAGATGGCTGAGGTAGTGCTGGTTGGGGTAATAGGACACGGTCTTGAGCAATGGGTCTGGATTCGCCAGCATCGACTCTATCTGGCACCACTGGCCCGGATCAGCAAAGAGCGCCGTATGAATGTAAGATGGCTCGCCTTTTTCGAACCAGTCACCCTCACCGGCCAGGACTACGGCGGCGTCCGCTATTGCGCCAGGGTGCATGGCATTGAGATGCGTCGGCGGGGTGACATCCACACCCCTTGGACTGGACGTGGATCGGCGGATGAACCCTACATCCTGTTTCACCTTGATCCACTGGAGAAGCTCCAGCGGCCTATCTGGAACACCGACCGGCACCGGGTTCTTTTTCGCTGGGGAACGCGTTACTCGTTAGAGCACTCAAAGACAATGAGCGAACTCTATTTGGAAACCGAAGCCGAACGCCGGCTGTGGGAGGAGTTACGCCAAGCCGGCATTACGTTCACGACCAAGGCCGGCCAAGCGGCCTCAATCGACCCGGACGATCCCCGGGGACGGACCACCTTCTTACTGGACAGCGAAAGGATACGAATTCGTTACCAGGGCCGCGGTGAATTCGGGGTGTGGGACGATAGATCAGATGGACAGCGAACATTTGCGGTGAGCGATCTTAGGGAAGGTCGCATGATGCTAGCGCTTATGGGCGCAATCACGGATCGGACCCTGGGCAGGGTACCCTAGGGGGTGATAATAGTGACCGAACAATCTAACCTTCGCTATTTACGACCGCGCCTTTTAGACGACTGCTGACTGTTGCTCCAGACCAAGTACAATCCTCAAGGCTACAACGTAGGCATTAACATCGGAGAAGCCGCCGGCCAGACCATCTGGCATTGTCATGTCCATCTCATTCCCCGTTATGCAGGGGACATCGAAGACCCACGTGGTGGAATCCGCGAAGCCATTCCCGAGAAGAGAATTTACTGAGATTCCAATGACGCCCCTTCGCTATGCCGCTCACTTTGCAATCTTTCCAGAAGTGATTGGACGCGGGCTACTGCAGGATCATTGCCTTGCGGGGTGCGGTGCTGGTATAATACGAAAATGGGGCAAATTTGTATTATCTTGGTTTGAGGACGGTGTTTTTTGCCGATGATCAGTGCCGAGGAGCTGGCGCAGGCCGCGGAGGCGGCGCGCATGGAGATCCCCGCTGCGGAGCTGGACGGCTTTCTGGAGGCGGTGAACGCCCTGTTCGCCTTCGTGGAGCGGCAGTGGGCGACGCTGGACGTGGAGGGTGTGGCGCCGACCGCCTACGTCCGCCCGTTGAAGAACGTCACGCGGCCGGACGAGCCCCGGCCGTCGCTGCCCCTGGAGACCGCCCTGGCGAACGCGCCCGAGGAGGAGAGCGGCTGCTTCCGGGTGCCGCGGATTATCGAGGAATAGAAAAGAAAACTTCATCTGAAATACTTTGAGGAGGCTTCCTTGATGCTCAACGACGCGCGGATCGGCCGCCTCCGTGAGTTGCTCGTGGCCCGCGAGTTCTCGGCGGAGGAGCTGACGAACGCCGTGCTCGACCGGGTCGACGCGCTGCAGGAACCCCTGAACGCCTTCATCACGGTGACCGCGGACCTGGCCCTGGCCGACGCCCGGGCGGTGGACCAAAAGATCGCCGGCGGCGAAGACCCCGGCCCCCTCGCCGGCATCCCCTTCGCCGTAAAAGACAACATCTGCACCGCCGGCGTGCGCACCACCTGCGCCTCTCGCATGCTGGAGCTGTTCGTGCCCCCGTTCAGCGCTCTTGTCTACGAGCGGCTGCGCCGGGCCGGGGCGGTGCCGGTCGGCAAGCTCAACCTGGACGAGTTCGGGCTGGGGACGACCAACCGGAACTCGCGTTTCGGACCCACCCTCCACCCCTGGGACGACTCGCGCCTGGCGGGCGGCTCGAGCGGGGCGGCGGCGGTGGCGGTGGTGACCCGCCAGGTCTGCCTGGCCCTGGGCTCGGACGCCGGCGGGTCGGTGCGCCTGCCGGCCGCCTACTGCGGCGCGGTGGGTTTGAAACCCACCTACGGGCTCATTCCCACCCACGGGCTGGTGGAGTGCGCACCCTCGCTGGAGCACCTGGGGCCGCTCACGGTGGACGTGGCCGGCTGCGCGGCGGCGCTCACCGTGCTGGCCGGGCCTGACCCGGCCGACCCGCTGACCACGGGGGCGGCGGGCGAGGACTACACCGCCCGCCTCGGGCAAGACGTCCGGGGGCTCGCCGTCGGCGTGCCGCGCGAGTACCTTTCCCCGGACATGGACCCGGAGGTGCGCGCGCTCTTCGAGAAGTGCCTGGCGCGGCTCTCCGGCCTCGGCGCCCGGGTGGAGGAGACCTCGCTCCCCCACACCGCCCACGCCGTGGCCGCCTACTTCGTGATCTCGTCCGCCGAGGCGTTCTCCAACCTTTCGAACTTCGACGGGGTGCGGTTCGGCCACCGGGCCGAGGCGCGCCACCTGCACGAGATGTACCGGCGCACCCGGCGCGAGGGGTTTGGCGCGGACCTCCGGCGCCGCCAGTTGTTCGGCACGCTGGTGTTGAGCGCCGGCCACTTCGAGGAGTTTTTCGTGAAGGCCCAGCAGGTGCGCACCTTGGTGCGCCAGGACTTCCACGCCGCCTTCGCCAAGTTCGACCTCCTGGCCGCCCCCACCGCCCCGGCGCCGGCCCCCCCTTGGGCGGACGCCGAACTGGACGGGCTGGCGGCGCGCCTGCGGGACGCGGCGCTTTTGCCGGCCAACCTGGCCGGGCTCCCGGCGCTCTCCCTGCCGATGGGGTTCGCCGGACGCTTGCCCGCGGGCCTGCACCTGGTGGGCCCGGCCTTCGGGGAGGGCGTGCTGTTGCGCGCGGCCCGCGCCCTGGAGGAGGACATCGGTTTCTACCGGCACGTGCCGCCGATCGCGTTTACGAATACGGAGGGATACTGAAAAGTGCAGGAGCTTGAAGCGGTAATCGGCCTGGAGATCCACATCGAACTCGGCACCGGCACCAAGATGTTCTGCGGCTGCAGCGCCGCCTTCGGCGCCGCGCCGAACACCCAGGTCTGCCCGGTCTGCCTGGGACTCCCCGGCCACAAGCCGGTCTTGAACCGGCGGGCGGTGGAGTACCACGCCCGGGCCGCCCTGGCGCTAAACTGCGAGATCGTGCCCTACGTCACCTTCGACCGCAAGAACTATTTCTACGCCGACCTGCCGAAGGGCTACCAGATCTCCCAGTACTTTTACCCCATGGGCGTGGGCGGGCACGTGGACGTGCACGTGAACGGCGAGACCCGGCGGGTGCGCATCCGCCAGATCCACCTGGAGGAGGACACCGGCAAGCTTTTGCACCTGGGGAACATCACCGACTCGCCCTACAGCATGGTCGACTTCAACCGGGCCGGGGTGCCGCTGGTGGAAATCGTCACCCAGCCCGACGTGCGCGACCCCGAGGAGGCGCGCCTTTTCTTGCAAAAACTGCGCTCCCTGATCCGCTACACCGGGGTGTCGGGCTGCAAGATGGAGGAAGGGTCGATGCGCGCCGACGCCAACGTGTCGGTGCGGCCGCGCGGCAGCGCGGTGTTCGGCCAGAAGACCGAGATTAAAAACATGAACTCGTTCCGCGCCGTGGCCCGGGGCATCGAGTACGAGGTGGCCCGGCAGATGGACCTGGTGCGAAACGGGGAGCCGGTGGTCCCGGAGACCAGGCACTGGGACGAGGCCCGGGGCATGACCCGGGCAATGCGCACCAAGTATTTGGCCACCGACTACCGCTGCTTCCCGGACCCGAACGTGCCCCCGCTGGAGATCGACCCGGCCTGGGTGGCGGAGCTTGCGCGGACGATGCCCGAGATGCCGGACACCCGCTGTGCGCGCCTGGTGGACGAGCACGGGCTCCCCGCCTACGACGCCGAAGTGATCACCGCCTCGCGGGCGATGGCCGACTTCTACGAGGAGACGGTCGCACTCTTCGGCGAGCCTAAGACGGTGAGCAACTGGCTCATGGGCGAGGTGAGCCGCTGCCTGAACGCGGCCGGGCGGGAGATCGAGGAAACCGGCCTCACCCCGCGGCGGCTGGCGGAATTGCTGGAGCTGGTGCGCGAGGGCGTCATCAGCGGCAAGATGGCCAAGGACGTGTTGGATGAGATGTTCACCACCGGCGCCGACGCCGGGGCGGTCGTGAAGGAAAAGGGCCTGGTGCAGATCGCCGACGCCGGCGAACTGGGTGCGGTGGCCGACCGCGTGATCGCCGCCCACCCCGGGCCGGCCGCCGACTTTAGGGGCGGCAAGGAGAGGGCGCTCGGGTTTTTGGTGGGCCAGGTGATGAAGGAGACCAAGGGCAAGGCGAACCCGCAGCTGGTGAACCAGCTTTTGCGCGACAAACTGCAGGGCTGAATCACCCGGTCCAACAGCTTCGGCAACATGCTCGGCAAGGTGAACCGGCTTTTGCGCGACAAACTGCAGGGCTGAACGGAAGGTCAACCGCTGTATTCGGACTGCCGGAGCACAGCGGACGCTAACGGCGCCTAAAGACCCCCCTCCGGCATCTACGGACCGGACCACCACCCGGAGCACCTTGTCTTTCTCGCTGACGGCGCCTAAAGGACTCCCCTTTCGGCACCTACGGGCCGGCCGACCGTTCCTTGCCGTTGTTCAGAGTTCTCCCGCCGTGTTCCGCAGGGCCTCTTCGCAAACGCGGTATTCCCTCTCCAGTTGTTCGGCCCGCCGACGCAAATCGGCCTGCAGCCGTCCGGCTTTCCGCGAAGTAAACGTGGCGCGCAGGCTCCTGACCCGCCGCCTCAATCCGAACCGGCCAAACGCCTCTCCCCAAACTGCCCGCTGAACTCTTTCCGTCCGGTTAACCCGAACAGCGCCAGCCCGATGAAAAGACCCGCCGGGTTTCGCTTTCTTGATCAGTGCCGCAGGGACTCCGCCTCCGGGGTGCCGGCGCGCCCTTTTCCGGCAGTTCACCACATCCTGAAACGGCGGTTTCCGAACAACTGATTTAAGGGCACGTTGACGAGCGTCACCAGCAGGGCGGCGGCCAGGGCCCACCAGAACCCGGGGATCGTCAACCCTTCCACCAGGCGGCTGGTGAGCATCAGCATCCAGGCGTTGACCACCAGGGTAAAAAGGCCCAGAGTGATCAGGTTGACGGGCAAAGTGATCAACAGCAGTAACGGCCGCACCAGCGCGTTCAGCAGGGTGAGCACCGCGCCGGCCAGAAGCCCCACCCACGCGCTCTCCAGGACCACGACCGGAATCACCAGCGCGATCACGTACACGGCCACCGTGTTGGCCACCATCCTGAAAACGAGCCTACTCATCCGGACCACCTCTTTGGTCTAGTCTAGTACAAGCCGACGGATAACTTTTAGGCCGGAGTTGCCCTACGCGGCTGCTTTAGCCTCTCCGGTCTAGTATAAGTCGATGGATACCCGCACCTTGCCGGCCTGCACCTCCACCACGCGCAACCGGCCGTGCCGGCGCAATTCCCGAAAGAGCGCCAGCACGAGCGCGAGAACGCGCTCCACGGACAACCGGCGGCCACGGCGGCCGGCCGAGCCGCCGTCAGCATTACCGCCGCCGTTGATGAGGCTGCCGGCAACACTACCGCCGCCGGGACCGCCGAGGCCCCCCGGGTCTGCCCGCTTCAGGGCCCCGAGCCGCCCCGGGGCCAGCGTGTCGGCCAGGGCGGCCAGGTCGGAGAAAGCGTCCAGGGTCAGGTCCAGGACGTACAGGGGCACCGGAAGCGCAAACCGGCGGAACCCGCCCTGAGACACCCTGATCAGCAGGAACTGGCTCTGCCGCTTACTCGACATAGACCTCCACCTTGGTCCTTCCTTCCTTCGGGTCATCGACGTCCACATCCACAAGCTTCCCATCCACCAGGCCCTGGTCGATGAGGCTCACGAGCTCTTCGAAGTCGATCTTGGAGATGTCGATCCCCTTGGCCTCCATTTCCCGGCGGGCCTCCTGCGGGATGAAGCCCGAGCCCATGGTGATCAGGTTCGAAGCCACTTTCAGCAGGCCGAGCGGGATGTTGACGTTGACTTTGGTGTCGGCGCTGTCCACGCGCACCCTGAGAAAGCGGTCGCGGGTCTTGGCGGACGGGCCCTGAGCGGCGGCCTGGGCGGCCTGGGCGGCCTTGGCGTCGGTCTCGTCCAGCGCGCTCAGGAGTTCCAGCCCCTCGTCCACGCTGATCTTTCCGTCCCGGACCATCTGCAGGATTCTGTTCTTCTCACTCATTGTATTATACTTACCCCTTTCCTGTTTGTCCCGTTTACTTAGCCGTTTTCTTGAGCAGCTTGGCGGCCTCCTGGGCGGTGATCTCCCCCGCCTCCAGCGCCGTAAGGATCTCCTGCTTGCGGGTCTTTTCTGCGGCGTGGTCGGGCCTTTCGGCGGGCGGCCGGTCGACCCGGTAGCCCAGCGCCTGGATCAACCCGTCCAGGCGGTTGCGCACCGTGGGGTAGGAGATGCCCAGTTCTTTTTCCACGTCCTTGATGCTGCCGCGGCACTTGATGAACACCTCGATGAATTCCTGCTGCTCGGCCGGCAATTTGCAGAACTTGCAGGAGGTGAAGCCGCCTTCAAGCCGCGTCTGGCAATGCCTGCACGCCAGGCTGCTGATGACCAATTCTTGATTGCAGACCGGGCAGCAGTGCGGCGCCTGGTACTTCATTGATTCACCCCCTTCTTGGTCCGGCCTCGGACGGCCTGAGATCGTGCTCCGAACCGGTCTTTGGATCGGCACTTGGATCGGCGGCACGCTCGATTTGAGCCCATTCTATTCGGTCAACTCAAAGATGTCAATGGCTAATTTAAGATTCTTAATGTTACCATTAACTATATTAATAATGGGTGCGGGTATTGATTCGCGCAGCCCGCTACACAAAGAACCGCATTATCCGCCAGGCTGTCAGTGTCAATTTATCCGCCTCAACTTCAAGTATGAATGTTTCTGCCGACGTGCTTTCATTAGCCCCTGCCATGTTCTTCGAAGTACTCCCGTAAGCTCCCTTGGGGCTTCTAAGCCTTATGCGGGTTTTTTTTCGTGTGGTGTTGACGAGCAAGCTTTTTGGACGATAAGAGGAAATAGGGAAGATTTTGTCGTATGGTATCCTGTTGAAACCAAGGTCGGGGGGCGAGTGCTTGACACTCCGTAGGAAGACCCTGATGTTCATAGGGGCGATGCTCCTCGGTTTACTGGTGATTCTTTATACAGCCGCTCACCATATACTCCTGCACAGCTACGAGGACTTGGAAGAGAACAGGACCCGCGACTATACCGAACAGGCGCTGAGTTTGATTGCCGGTCAACTGGATGAACTGAGTAACGGGGTGGGTGATTGGGCCGCGTGGGATGAGACCTACGCGTTTATCATGACCGGCGATCCGGATTATGTGCGCCGAAACATCCCGGATGCCACATTTGATAATCTCCGGTTGAACTTAATGCTTTTCGTCAATGCGCCCGGCCGGGTTGTGTTCGGCCGGGCCTTTGACCTGCAGAGCGGAGAGGAAATGCCGCTGCCGAGAAGCCTGGAGCCACACCTTGGGGACGGCAGCCCCCTGTTGGATCATTTCGACCCGGAGAGCAGTGTCAGTGGATTGGTTCTTCTCCCGGAAGGACCGCTATTGGTTGCTTCGCGACCCATCGTGACTAATGAAAGGCAGGGACCGATCCAGGGAGCCCTGATTTGGGGCCGTTATTTGGACAATCTGGAAATAGCGCGTTTGTCTGAAGTAACACAGCTGAATCTCTCCGCCAGTCGCCTGGATGACCCAACGCCGCCGGCTGATTTCGAGGCGGCGCGCGGTCTTTTGTCGCAACAAACCCCAATTGTCGCCCGGGCGGTGAGTGCGGATTCGGTGGCGGGGTACGCGCTGCTCGAGGATATCCACGGCGAACCTGCGCTTGTCCTGAAGGTGGACCGTCCACGGGCGATCTACAAACAGGGTTTGGCCACCATCAACTTCTTTGTCTGGTTCCTCATGGCGGGCGGTTTTGTAATCATCATAAGCACGATGCTCCTTTTGAAGAACTTGGTTCTTTCCCGGTTGGAGCGCCTGAACTCCGGGGTTGAAGAGATTCGAAAGACCGGTGACCTGTCGGTACGCCTGGCTATCCCCGGAGAAGACGAACTGTCAAACCTGGCCGGCGCCATCAACCGGATGCTGGCGGCCTTGGAGCAATCCGGCCGCCAATTGCAGGACAGTGAAGAGTCCTACCGCGGCCTGGCGGAGAAACTCCAGACTGCACACCAGCAGTTGCAGGACATTATCGAGTTTTTGCCGGACGCCACGTTTGTCGTCGACCGCGACAAGCGGGTGATTGCTTGGAACCTAGCCACTGAGAAAATGACGGGGATTTCGAAGGCCGAAATCCTCGGTAAGGGTGACTATGCTTACTCCTTACCTTTTTACGGGCGGCCGAGGCCCATGCTGATCGACCTGGTGATAGGGGGGGACCAGGGTATTGAGTGGCAGTACCAGGGCTTTGAGATTAAAGGCAACACCTACTATGCCGAGGGTTTCGTTCCTTCAGTCTACGGGGGCCAAGGGGCCTTCGTCTGGGAGAAGGCGTCGCCGCTGTTTGACGGCCAGGGGAATGTGACGGGGGCGATCGAAACCATCCGCGATGTGAGCGAACGGAAGGAGGCGGAGGAGCGGCTCAGGTACCTGAGCCTGCACGACCCGCTGACCGGAATCTACAACCGGGCTTACTTCGAGGAGGAAATGCGGCGCCTGAAGGGCGGACGCTTCGCGCCGGTAGGCCTCGTCGTGTGTGACGTGGATGGACTCAAGCTCGTCAATGACAGTCTGGGCCACGATGCCGGGGATGCGCTGCTCAGGGCGGCGGCCGGGGTTTTGCAGCAGGCTTTCCGCAAGAGCGACGTGGTGGCCCGGGTGGGGGGAGACGAATTCGCCGTGGTCCTGCCGGAGAGCGATAAGACAGTCGTCCAGGGTGCCTGCCAACGGATCCGGGAGGCGGTGGAGCGCCACAACCTGCTTCATCCGGAGCTTCCCTTGAGTTTGTCCGTTGGTTATGCGGTGGGTGACGACGATACCGACAACTTAAACAACCTATTCCGGGAAGCCGACAACAACATGTACCGGGATAAACTGCACCGCAGCCAGAGTACGCGCAGCGCGATCATCCAGACATTGATGAAGACCTTGGAAGCCAGGGACCACATTACCGAGGGGCACGGGGAACGGATGCAAGACTTGGTCCTGCGCATGGCCCAGGCTCTTGGCCTGCCCGAGCGCACGGTAAACGACCTGCGCCTGTTGGCCCAGTTTCACGACATCGGCAAGGTTGGTGTGCCGGACCGTATCTTATTCAAGAAGGGGCCCCTTTCCCCGGCGGAGAGGGCGGAAATGCAGCGGCACTGTGAGATCGGTCACCGCATCGCCCATTCGGTCCCGGACCTGGTGCACATTGCCGACCTGATTCTGAAGCACCACGAGGTATGGAACGGGGAGGGCTACCCCCTGGGATTGAAAGGCGAGGAAATCCCGTTGGAATGCCGCATCCTGGCTGTCGCCGACGCCTATGACTCCATGACCAACGACCGCCCCTACCGGAAGGCGATGTCGCACAGAGAAGCGGTTACCGAACTTGAGAGGTGCACCGGCTCGCAGTTCGACCCGGAACTGGTGCGGCTGTTCGTGGAAATCCTGAAGCCTTTAACGGCAAGCACGTCGTAATGGACATGCTTTGTCCTTCCGGCCGGGCTGGCGGTGTTCAGTGGTGCGACGGGGTAATTCTTGACCCACCCCGGGAAGAAACCGCGAACGCTTTGCCCAGAGGTGGAAAACAGTGAAGCGGGCCTGGCTTCGTTTTTTCCATTTCCCGTTCTTCCAACCTACTTTGCTGTATGGATTTACCAAGAGGAATTCTGGTCATCTACGATAATTTTTACTGCAGTGGTTTTCCTTAAGCAACTTGGCAGCGGCGGGGTATCTTAGCATGTTCTGGAAAACGCACTGCGGCAAGATCGTGGTTACGGCCTTGGCGGTGATGATCACCATCTGGGTATATGCTGCGCAGGCGGTTCCGCCGGACGTTGGCGGCGGTACCGTGGCTCAGGATGCCGCATCTGTGGTCGCCGGTGACCGGAGGAGCGGCGATGAGACCACAGACAGCGGTTCCGCGGAGGCGCTGGGAAAAGAAGCGTTTATTGTCGAGGAAGCCCCGGCGGAGACTGAGCAGGCTCAAGCCGAAAGCGGGCACCCGGCTGAGGCCGAGAAACCCCGGATCCAGCAGCCGCAGCCGGCGCCGGCGCCGCAACCGCAGCCCCAGCCGCCGCCACCGGAATCCGTGCCCCTTAAAGACCTCTCCATACAGTCCTTCAACACCTATGTTCTGGATATCGTCAACACCTATCAAGGCCGGGATTATCCTTACCTGTTCAACACCGACTATCAGAACTACAACGGGGTGACCACCACTCTGGAATATAAGGGCTGGGTGCTGGCCCGGGCCCATCCCAGCGGGAACAGGGCCAGTCATTGTACGGGCATCACCTTCGAGGTTTTCTTCAAGGCCATGCAGCAGCGGAACATTGACCTGGGGCTCGACCCGGGGGATTTCAACGGGATGACCTTTGACGAACTGTTTGATTTTCTGCTGCGCTGGTATATGGCCGGCGGCGCTCAGGCCGGTCACCACATTGTGGCCGCGGTAGAGAAGTACGGCCTGGGCATGGGGATCGCCGATCTTGAAGAGGCACGGCCGGGTGATTTCATGCAATTCGGCAGGGAAAATAACACCGGGCATACCGTGGTGTTCATCGAATGGCTCCGGGACAGCAGCGGCCACATTATCGGGCTGCATCACTGGTCCAGTCAGTGCTCAACCAACGGGATAGCATACAAGAAGGAGTACTTCAACATCCAGGACGCCCGGGGGCACAAGTACGGCAATGTCAGGATGGATACCTTGCGCATCGCCCGGGTGCAGCCCTGATCACCGCGGCTGCGGGATTGTCAACGGCAAATTGAAATTCCCCACCTGAATTAAGGGGACATACCTGAAGAATTCTGAAGAATTAAGGGGAAGAATTAAGGACGAAGAATTAAGGGGACACCATACTGAATTATTGGAAGAATTAAGGGGACACCATACTGAATTATTGGAAGAATTAAGGGGACACCATACTGAATTATTGCTTTCTACCAAATGTTTGTGTTATAAGATAAATATGGCAAGAATAGCACGCGTGGTGGCACCCTACGTGCCTCACCACGTCACACAACGCGGTAACCGCCGCCTCCAGACATTCTTCTGCAATGAGGACTATCTGGAGTACCTTGAGTTGATGGCGCAGTGGTGTTCCCTTTGGGAAGTGGAAATCTGGGCCTATTGTTTGATGCCCAATCATGTACACTTGATTGCTGTGCCGCCATCGAAAGAAGCTCTGACTGGCGCCATTGGAGAAGCCCACCGCCGCTACACGCGCCGGGTAAACTCACGGGAAGGCTGGAGCGGTCACCTGTGGCAGGGACGTTTCTCTTCGTTTCCAATGGATGAAGCCCATCTTTGGGTTGGTGCACGCTACATAGAACTCAACCCTGTACGTGCGGGGTTAGTAAAGGAGCCGTGGCAGTATCGTTGGAGTAGTGCCAGAGCGCATATGGATGGGCGCGACGACGTATTGCTTCGTGCCAGACCGTTGTTAGAGATGTTCGGTAATTGGAGGGAATATCTTTCCAAGGCCATCTCTTCAGAGGAAGCCGAAGTATTCGGGCAACACGAGAGAACGGGGCGCCCCTTGGGGAATGAGGGATTTCTCGCTGCCCTTGAGAAAACATTAGGGCTGAATCTGCGACCCCGTAAGCCGGGTCCCAAGGGGCCTCGGAAAAGAAAAACAGCAGACTAAAAACTCAGTAATTCAGTATGGTGTCCCCGTAATTTCCCAATGGTGTCCCCGTAATTTTTCCTTCCCGTAATTTCCTCCCGTAATTTCCTCCGAGGAGTACCTGGCCCGGCGGCGGAAGTTGGTCCGCGAACTCCTCGGAGCCGCCTCCTCAACCGTGACGGTGAGGTTGTAGTCAGCTGCGTGATTTTATACTGGCCGGTAACTGTTGCTGCCGGAGCTATTTGTCACTGATTGACGCGTGCCAATGGCACTCGTCATTGCCGGGAGTGGATGGCACCGGGAGCCGTGACAGTTGACGTTCCCGGCCCCCGGACCTCTTGGATCGAGTT
>JBFLXL010000007.1 GCA_040757205.1 Bacillota bacterium | reverse complement strand
CATCCAAAAGTGGCCGGTTAAAACCAGAATAGGTGGCCGGTTTGCTCCGGAATAGGTGGCCGGGAAAAATCGGAATGGGTGGCCGGATTACTCCGGAATAGGTGGCCGGATTACTCCGGAATACGCAACCGACCCGACGAAAAGGGGACTGAAAGTGCTCGTGAAAGCATCAACGAACCCACCGGCAATGCGTTTCAATGACCGACCCGACGAAAAGGGGACTGAAAGTCCCTGACATTTCGGTGCTAAAATTGGTGCAAACGCAGAGTTTCAATGACCGACCCGACGAAAAGGGGACTGAAAGAGGGTGTAGCCGTGACGATTTGCAATCCCCTCGAGCTGTTTCAATGACCGACCCGACGAAAAGGGGACTGAAAGACACAACATCCAGCCCACTCGTGTCCGTAAGCGGCGTTTCAATGACCGACCCGACGAAAAGGGGACTGAAAGGCCAACGCAGCCAAAACTCGGTCAACCGTTCCGTGTGTTTCAATGACCGACCCGACGAAAAGGGGACTGAAAGAAAATGCCGTGAGCAGTGACTTCAACAGAACCTCGCCAGTTTCAATGACCGACCCGACGAAAAGGGGACTGAAAGAGATTGGAGCCCGGCTTTCCATCACCGCCGAAAATGCGTTTCAATGACCGACCCGACGAAAAGGGGACTGAAAGGTTGGTCAGCTCAACAAATTACGACATCATCATTCCAGTTTCAATGACCGACCCGACGAAAAGGGGACTGAAAGGGCCGGAGCCGCCGGTCTGGCCGACACCGCCAACGGTGGTTTCAATGACCGACCCGACGAAAAGGGGACTGAAAGCTTGTCATAGCGGTGACCGGCCAACGCAGCCAAAACTCGTTTCAATGACCGACCCGACGAAAAGGGGACTGAAAGACAATCACCCCTTCTACCTCCTGACCAATTGTCTCAAGTTTCAATGACCGACCCGACGAAAAGGGGACTGAAAGAAAACCGGGACTCCTTTTCCAACTCGTTTCAAAATGTGTTTCAATGACCGACCCGACGAAAAGGGGACTGAAAGTGGAGGCGCGCCAAGTGGTCAGGCACGGCCATGTCAGTTTCAATGACCGACCCGACGAAAAGGGGACTGAAAGAGAGAGGGGCA
The DNA here is from genome assembly GCA_040757205.1 of Bacillota bacterium. Lineage (NCBI taxonomy): Bacteria > Bacillati > Bacillota > Bacillota bacterium. The sequence goes on along the minus strand of JBFLXL010000007.1, from coordinate 112,259 downwards.
GGGGGGGAGAGGGGGAGGCGGAGCCGTTTCAATGACCGACCCGACGAAAAGGGGACTGAAAGAAAGGCCGGAATGATGATGTCGTAATTTGTTGAGCTGTTTCAATGACCGACCCGACGAAAAGGGGACTGAAAGGCGAAACCAAGCGTCCGGGCATCGGTGCCCAGGCGGTGTTTCAATGACCGACCCGACGAAAAGGGGACTGAAAGAAACGAGGAGCCGGGGAGGGAAGGGAGACCAGGGGGTTTCAATGACCGACCCGACGAAAAGGGGACTGAAAGCGTCAGCACCACGTTGTCGGCGGTGGTCTTGGTGAACGTTTCAATGACCGACCCGACGAAAAGGGGACTGAAAGAAATCAACCACCCGAGCCCGGAAATGGCGGCGAGCGCAGTTTCAATGACCGACCCGACGAAAAGGGGACTGAAAGTTTCCGCATCCGCAATTCGCCCTTCCTGCATTGCCCGGTTTCAATGACCGACCCGACGAAAAGGGGACTGAAAGAATCGACCAATCTCTACCCGGTGATCCTGCTGGCCCGTTTCAATGACCGACCCGACGAAAAGGGGACTGAAAGCAACGGTTACTTCGGCGGCCGGGTCGAGGTCCTAAAACGTTTCAATGACCGACCCGACGAAAAGGGGACTGAAAGGCCGCAACAGCGAGTACGGCGAGTAAGGCGGTACCGGTTTCAATGACCGACCCGACGAAAAGGGGACTGAAAGGGTTTGGGTGCGCGGGCAACGCGATTTCGTGCTTGCGGTTTCAATGACCGACCCGACGAAAAGGGGACTGAAAGTAACACAAGCGGGGAGGAAGCCGAGAAGGGGCCGGGGGTTTCAATGACCGACCCGACGAAAAGGGGACTGAAAGTAGTGTGCACACTTCCCGCCGCTGGTGACAGAAAATTGTTTCAATGACCGACCCGACGAAAAGGGGACTGAAAGATGGTGTTCGTACCGGTGGGAATGCTTGGAATTGAGTTTCAATGACCGACCCGACGAAAAGGGGACTGAAAGGTCGAATTCCGGAATGGGGAATTGGTCGGAAATTTCGGTTTCAATGACCGACCCGACGAAAAGGGGACTGAAAGAATATCCCACCGTCCCTTCCCGTTTGGTGGAAAATGTTTCAATGACCGACCCGACGAAAAGGGGACTGAAAGTAGTGTGCACACTTCCCGCCGCTGGTGACAGAAAATTGTTTCAATGACCGACCCGACGAAAAGGGGACTGAAAGATGGTGTTCGTACCGGTGGGAATGCTTGGAATTGAGTTTCAATGACCGACCCGACGAAAAGGGGACTGAAAGCCATGTTCCGGATGGATTCAAAGTTCTTGTAGAGGTGTTTCAATGACCGACCCGACGAAAAGGGGACTGAAAGGCCTGACCGCCGGCCGCGGCGATAGCCGCCAGGCCCTCGTTTCAATGACCGACCCGACGAAAAGGGGACTGAAAGGGCCGCCCAGGATGAACCCACGGGCCGCCAGGCCGGTTTCAATGACCGACCCGACGAAAAGGGGACTGAAAGGGGACAGCAACGGTGTCAACGAGATAGTCGCTCGCCGGGTTTCAATGACCGACCCGACGAAAAGGGGACTGAAAGGCTTCGAGGCCGGTCGTTTCGGCCAGGCCGTGGTAAGTTTCAATGACCGACCCGACGAAAAGGGGACTGAAAGTAGATATTTATTGTCACCGTCGTCGGCCCGGCGGAAGTTTCAATGACCGACCCGACGAAAAGGGGACTGAAAGACCGTAAGCCAGGCTGACGACTGGTGCGAGAGCTGCACGGTTTCAATGACCGACCCGACGAAAAGGGGACTGAAAGTAACCGGCGACGAACCGCACCGTGACCGGATTAACGTTTCAATGACCGACCCGACGAAAAGGGGACTGAAAGGGCTAGCCGTTGAGGCACATAGTTCACTCCTGACGGCTGTTTCAATGACCGACCCGACGAAAAGGGGACTGAAAGCCGGTGTGGCTCTCACCAACCCCTGCCGCGCCCAAGGTTTCAATGACCGACCCGACGAAAAGGGGACTGAAAGCCGTGCAGAGCGCGGCGGGCATGCGCTTTGCGGCGGGGTTTCAATGACCGACCCGACGAAAAGGGGACTGAAAGTCGACAAGAAGCTCTGGCCCATTCCGATGACCGACAGTTTCAATGACCGACCCGACGAAAAGGGGACTGAAAGATTGCCTCTTTTGCTGCGCTTTCCAGAGCGCCTGGAGGTTTCAATGACCGACCCGACGAAAAGGGGACTGAAAGTAAATTCCAGGTAAATTCCAGGTTGAAAACGACTGGTGTTTCAATGACCGACCCGACGAAAAGGGGACTGAAAGGCCGAATATGCATCACATATCATCTTCTTCCAACCCGGTTTCAATGACCGACCCGACGAAAAGGGGACTGAAAGAGATAATAGCTGGTTGTACGCTTGGGGAGCTAATTCGTTTCAATGACCGACCCGACGAAAAGGGGACTGAAAGCTAGCGGAGTCTCGGTGCGTGTGACAGCGGAAACGTTGTTTCAATGACCGACCCGACGAAAAGGGGACTGAAAGTTCCAGGTGCCTTCAGTCAACCTTGTGTTTGACACCTGCACCTAAAAACCGGGTGCCACGGGACGGCCAAACCCTTGATATACCTGAGTAGGGTCTTTGAAAAATGCAAAATGGCGGTGCCACGTATTCCAGTATTTGTCTAGACAAGTGCCGTTTCCCGTGTTACAATAATGGTGTCATGTTTGCACGTACTAAGACCCTCAAGAATAAGGACGGCTCCGTCCGCCAATACCTGCAGATCGTCGAGAATCGTCGCGAGAACGGCAAGACCAAGCAAAAGGTCCTTTGTACCCTCGGCCGACTGGAAGATCTGCAGGACGGTACCCTGGACCGCCTCATCGACTCCCTGGCCAAATTCACCGAGAAAAGAGTGGTCCTAAACGGCGCCCAGGAGCTATTCGCCGCCTGGAGCAGGGAATACGGCCCGGTCATGGTGTTCCGCCGCCTGTGGGAAAAGACTGGCCTGGCCGCCATCCTGGATAACCTCGTCACCCAGACCAAGATCGAATTTAGTGTCTCCGAAGCGGTGTTCGCCATGGTCTTAAACCGCCTCATGGACCCGCAGTCCAAGATCCAGGTGTCCCAGTGGGCCCACGAGGTGGTTTGCGAGCCCCGGTTTGCCTCTCTAAAACCACACCATTACTATCGGGCGCTGGACTTCTTGGCCGAGCGCAAGGGCACCATCGAAGAACAGCTCTTTCTGATGGACACCGACCTTTTCAGCCGCAACCTGGACATCGTCTTTTTCGACACCACCTCCACCTATTTTGAAGGACGGGCGGAGGGGGAGTTGGCCCAGTACGGGTATTCCAAGGACCACCGGCCCGACCGCAAGCAGGTGCTTATCGGCCTTTTGATGACCCAGGACGGCACCCCAATCGCCCACGACGTCTTGCCGGGTAACACCAGTGACGTCAAGGCCTTTCTCCAGACGATCGAGAACTGCCGCCACCGCTTCAACATTCGCCGGGTGATCATGGTCGCCGACCGGGGCATGGTCTCCAAGAGCACCATCCGGGCCCTGGAGGAGGCCGGGTACGAGTACATCGTCGGCGCCCGGATGCGCCGGGCCAAGGAAGCCGCAGAGGTGCTGCGCCGGGGCGGCCGCTACCAAAAAGTCAGCGCCAACCTGGAGGTCAAGAGCGTGGTCGTGCTTGACGACGACATCCTGGACGAACGGCGCTACGTGGTCTGTTACAACCCGGAGGAGGCCGCGCGTGACGCCAAGGTCCGGGAGGAACTTTTGGCCAAGCTCAAGGAGAAACTGAAAGAAGACGCCAAGAGCCTGATCGGCAACTCCGGTTACCGCAAGTACCTGACCATCGACAAGGAGCACGTGACGCTAAACGAGGATCGCATCCGCGATGAAGCCCGTTACGATGGCAAGTACGTCCTGCGGACCAACACCGAGCTGCCGGCGGCCCAGGTCGCCCAGGCCTACAAGCAACTCTGGATGGTGGAGCAGGCCTTCCGGGAACTAAAAAGCCAACTGGACCTGCGGCCTATGTACCACTGGACCGACACACGCATCCGCGGGCACGTGGCGATCTGCTTTCTCGCCTTCTACCTGGAGTGCCGGCTCCGCCAGCTCCTGCAGGTCGCCCGGCCGGATCTCTCCTGCAGCAAGGTGCGGCGGGACCTTGAGAGCATCAAGGCCGTACGCCTGACGATCAACGGCAAGGACTTCATCGTCCGCACCCAGATCCAAGGAGATGCCTACTGGGGTTTCAAGGCCGTGGGCCTTCGGGTGCCATCTCAGGTAATGGAGCTATGATCACCCCCCAGGGGAAGTGTGGTGGTACGCCTCGTACTCATGCCCGCAAAGCCTTGATATGCGGGACTTTCTAAAATTGAAGTGTCAAACACGAGTCAACGAAAATTGAACCAGTGCGCTCACCGAAAATTGGACCACCTTGTCGTCAACTGCTCATTTTTTATTTCCAGTTATCTCCCCTTAGATGAGTTGCTCCCCTGGTCTGCGATGGCAAGAGGAATTGAAACTATTGAGCACCGTCCGAAAACAGCAGGACATTCCAGGTAATTGGTGTATCATGTCAGTATGGCCACGAATCCCCTTCTGCACGAAACCTTATCCCGGCGGTTCGGCTTCAATCAGTTCCGTCCCGGCCAGAAGGAGGTCATCGAAGCGAGCCTGGCCGGAGAGGATGTCCTGGCCGTCATGCCGACCGGCAGCGGGAAGTCCCTCTGCTACCAGCTCCCGTCCTTGCTGCTTCCCGGCCTCACTTTGGTGATTTCCCCCCTGATCGCCTTGATGAAAGACCAGTTGGACAACCTGCGTGCGAAGGACTTCGGCCAGGCCACCTTGCTTAACAGCCAGATCAACCCCAATGAGTACCGGCAGAGAATGCGCGGCCTTCTGAACGGTGCGTTCAAGCTGGTCTATATTGCCCCGGAGCGGCTCCGAAACAGAAGTTTTCTGGAGTTAACCAAGGAAATCCCGCTCGATCTCCTGGTGGTGGACGAGGCCCACTGTATTTCCCAGTGGGGTCACGACTTCCGGCCGGACTATCTCTGGATCCGGAATTTCTACGAACAATTGCCGCGCCGCCCCCGAATTTTGGCGCTTACCGCCACGGCCACGCCGGAGGTGCAACGGGATATCCGCGCGCAACTTGGGATTCCGGGGGCCATGGTGGTGGCGGCGGGGAGTGACCGGCCCAACCTGTATATTTCCGCGGAAAGGGTGGACGGTGAACGGGAGAAACAGGGGTCACTGCGGGAGTTTTTGCGGCGGCAGCCGGGCAGCGGCATTATCTACGCCGCCACCCGCAGGGAGAGCGAAGCGGTGGCGGCCTGGGTGCGCGACGCTTTGGAAATTTCGGCCGAATGTTACCACGCCGGTCTGTCCTCCGAGAGGCGCAGCGCCGTACAGGAGGCCTTCATCAAGGAAGAAGTCAGGGTGGTGGCCGCCACCAACGCCTTCGGCATGGGTATCGACAAGGCCAATATCCGCTTTGTCATCCACTACAGTCTGCCGGGATCACTGGAGGCCTACTACCAGGAGATCGGCCGGGCCGGACGCGACGGCCTGCCGGCCGAGTGCCGGCTGCTGTTCTCCTTGAAGGATAAAAGCCTGCAGGAATGGTTCATTGATCAAAGTACGGTCACCCGGGACGACCTGAATCTGTTCTGGCGGACCTGTGGCCGGTTTGTCGACGGGGGACGGTCCGTCGTACCAACAGCCGAGTTGGAGCGGGCGGGCTTGAGTGAGACGAAGCAACGGCTGGTGGTCGGTATGCTGGAACGGCTGCAGGCGATCAGGCTGGCTGACCGCGACGAGGACAGCCTCTATGTGGAGCCGGGGAAGCGCCCGCCTCCCGGGGCGGTGGAGGCCGCGCTGCAGGAGGTGGAAAACCGGTCGTCTCACCGCAAGGACAAGCTGGCGACCGTGGTGAACTGGGCCAATACCACCCGCTGCCGCAGGACGATGCTGCTGGCGTATTTCGGCGAAGAATCCGGGGGGAGCGCGCCGCGCTGCTGTGACAACTGCCTGGCGGCGGCCGCGGGTGAGCCGGAGCTTTCCCGGGAGCCACTGCTCGTATTGGCCTGTGTGCGCGCGCTGCCTCGGGGCGTCGGCAAAAAGAAACTGGCCGACATTCTGCGGGGGGCCAACCCTCCCGGCCTGTCGGCCTACGGGTATAACCACCTGATTTACTACCGGGCCCTGGGGAGCAGAAGCGGCCAAGCGGTCCTGGAGCTGATCGACCGTCTGCTGGCGGACGGCCACCTCACTATTGAAGGCCGGGAATACCCGGTGGTGGCCTTGACCGCCGCGGGCCGGGAGGCCCTGAGGAAAGGCAAGCCGGGCTCGCCGGGCCCGTTTTCACGATGACTAGTCGTCCTGATCAGGTTCCTCGTCCTCTGCGCCCGGCGCGGCCTGTGCCCGCCACTTGATCTCAATTTCCAGTTCGTGCTCGTCGTCCTCGACCTCGTACTCGATCTCGAGCATCGCTTCCCCCGGCGGGCGGACCTCCACCCGGCGCTCGTCCTGGGTCAGGACCAAGACCCCCTGCTCCAGGCCGTCGGCCGCCGCCCGCAAAAAAGCGGCGATCTCAGAAAGGGTTTTGTGTTCCTCGCTCTCGAACAGCACTTCTTCCGGTGATCCCATGCCAGATACCTCCTCATTACTTGATTACCAGAAATTATAACCCATTTGCCGGAACATTTCACCATGCAAACCCGCCATGCCCCACCCGCCCCCGCCCCACCCGCCACCGGTTGCGGGAAACAACCCCTTTCCACGGCTTCCACGGCCAAAGCCGAGGGAGTCGCTCACGACGATCGATTCCTCGCCGCCACCGGAGGCAAAAAGGGGCTAGGCCCCTAACACTTTTTTCGGAGGGGTTCCCTGAAAATCCCGGTCGGTTCCGTCCCCCCGCATACTTTGCGTTTCCGGCATCCAGGAATATACTGTATAAGACAAGCTTTCTCCGGGGGGATGCGCCGTTGATCAGAATGCGGCCGGGGCGGGTCGTGGGAGTGGTGGAAGAGCGCCCGGGGGTGTCCGAGGTGCTGGTGGAGGTCGAGGGCCGGGTGGAGCGAGCGGTCAACTACGACCATGTCACCGGTTCGGTGGCGGTGGGGGACCGCGTGGTCCTGAACACCGGGGCGGTGGCACTGGAACTCGGGACCGGGGGCGTGCACTTCGTGATGGTGAACCTGGCGCGGCTGGAGCACGACGGACCGAAGGCGGGCCACATCATGAAGCTCAGGTACACGCCGTACCAGGTGCCGGTGCTGGCGGTGGAGGAGGACGCGAGCCCGCACGCGGAGCGGCTGCGGGATTCCGCGGGGCTGGACGGGCTCCCGGTGGTGGCGGGCTCCCTGCACAGCATGCTCGGGCCGTTCGCGGCGGCGGTGGGGGAGCTGGCGCCGGAGCTCAAAGTGGTGTACCTGATGACCGACGGGGGGGCGCTGCCGCTGGCATTCAGCCGGCTGGCGGGCCGGCTCAAAGAGGCGGGGCTGGTGCACGCGACCGTGACCTGCGGGCACGCCTTCGGGGGCGACTTCGAGGCGGTCAACGTCTACAGCGGGATGCTGGCCGCGCGGGAGGCGGCGGGGGCGGACATCATCCTGGCGGCGATGGGGCCGGGGATCGTGGGGACGGCGCAGGCCTTCGGGTTTACGGGGATCGAGCAGGGGGAGCTTGTCAACGCGGCGGGAGTGCTGGGCGGGGTGCCGATCGCCATCCCGCGGATCAGTTTCGCCGACCCCCGGGAGCGCCACCGGGGGGTGAGCCACCACACCCTGACCGCCTTAGGGAAGGTGGCGCTGGCGCCGGCCCTGGTGGCCCTGCCGCGCCTGGATGACGCTCACGCCCTGGCCGCTCTGGAGGCGCAGCTGTCGGCGGCCGGGGTGAGCGCGCGCCACCAGGTGGTGATCGCCGACGGGAGCGCGGCGCTCTCCGGGCTTGAGCGCCACGGGCTGAACGTAACCACCATGGGGCGGGACCGGCACGCCACACCCGAGTTTTTCCTGGCTTGCGGCGCGGCGGCCCGGCTGGCGGTGGACGTCCGCTCACGCTGCCTTCAACGTCCACGCCGGTCATAAACGCCTTCTTTGGCCCAGCCCTTCGGGCAGCTGCACGTTCAGCCACTGTCTTCAACGTCCACGCCGGTCATAAACGCCTTCTCCGGCCCATAAACTGTCTAGCGGGACAGGTTTGGGCGGGGAAGGAGCAGGTGTATGTGGCCAGGGTCATGTGGCGGTTCCGGCTGGCGGCGCTCCAGGGCTACTGGGTGGTCTACCTGGTGGTGGGTTTTTGCTTTTTCGGCGGTCTTTTCGCCGGGGGCTGGGCGGCCAACGGGCTGGAGCGCGAAACGGCCGGGGAGCTGCAAGAGTACTTGGACCACCTCTTTCTAAACGCCTACCACGCCGACTTCAACGCCCGGGAGACTTTCCTCGAGGTCGCCTACAACAACCTCTTGTTCAGCGCCCTAATTTTCCTGGCCGGAATCACCGTGATCGGCATCCCGGTGATGCTGGCCCTCGTGGCCGTCCGCGGGTTCGCGCTCGGGTTTGCCATGTGGTTCGTGACCGGGGAGATGGGCGGCTCCGGGGTGCTCTTGGTGCTGGCGGCGATCGTGCCCCAAAACCTGCTTCTGGTGCCCGCGGTCTTTTTCGCGGCGGCGGCGGCGGTGTCGTTCGCGCTTTTGCTTGTCCGGCGCGGGTTTAATCCGGAGGTCGGGGTGTGGTCGAACTTTTTGCGGTACGCGGCGATGCAATTGGGCGCGGCGGGGGTGCTGGTGAGCGCGGCGTTCGTGGAGGCCTACGTCACGCCGCGGCTCGTGGGGCTTTTGATGTCCCTGCCGGGCTAGAGGGGAGGGAGTGCGCATTTGTTCATCGTGGTCATTTCCCGGGTCAAGCGAAAACTGCTGTTCGCCTTGCGGCTTTGCCTCTTGGTGCTCATCTTCATCCTGCTGGTGATCCAGATCTACGGGGTGTTTAAAACCGGGGCCGCGCCGCCCGCGGACCCGGTGACGGCGGCACCGGGCGGGGACGCGGGCTACCTGGACCAAATGATCGAGTGGCTCAAGGAATACTACCGGGAGAATCCCCGGTAGGATTTTTTTTGCTGGTGGCGAAAAAAATAGTAATGTGACATTATGGGTGGCAAAAAACGTGGACGAGCAGTTGGCGCTTTTCCTGAATCACCTGAACGTGGAGCGGGGCTTGTCCGAGAATACGCTGGCCGCTTACCGGGGGGACCTGCGACAGTTCGGCGCCTTCCTGGCCGCCCAGGGCGTGCGCGACCTGAGCGCGGTGCAAACGCGCCACATCACCGCCTATCTCCTGGAGCAAAAGCGCGAGGGGCGGCGCCCGGCCACGGTGGCCCGGCGGCTGTCGGCGGTGCGGGCATTCTTGAAGTTTTTGGCCGCCGAGGGAGTCTTGGCCGCCAATCCGGCGGAGTACACCGGTTCCCCGAAGCGGGCCCAGCGGCTGCCCCGCGTGCTGCGGGTGGACGAAGTGGACCGGCTCCTGACGGCCCCGGATACGGCCAATCCCTTGGGCTTGCGGGACCGGGCCCTGATGGAGGTCCTGTACGCGAGCGGGCTGCGGGTATCCGAGGCGGTGAACTTGAAGACCGGCGACCTCGACCTGCGCGGCGGCTTGGTGCGTTGCCTGGGGAAGGGCGGCCGGGAGCGCGTCGTGCCGGTGGGGGGCGAGGCGGTCCGCCTGGTGGACGAGTACCTGTCGCGCTCGCGCCCCGTGCTCCTGAAAGGGCGGCGGACCAGGTTTTTGTTCGTGAACCGGCGGGGCCGGCCCCTGACCCGCCAGACGGTGTGGAAGCTCATGAAGCGTTACGCGCGCGAGGCGGGGATCCAGAAAGAGATCACGCCGCATACCCTGCGGCATTCCTTCGCCACGCACCTTTTGGAGAACGGGGCCGACCTCCGGGCGGTCCAGGAGATGCTGGGCCACGCCGACATCGTCACCACGCAAGTATACACGCACCTGACTTCCCGGGGCCTGCGCGCCGTTTACGACCGCACCCATCCCCGGGCTTAAGAGGGGGAAGCGCTCATTTTAACCCCCGTGAAGCGGGATCTGCTGCCGGTCGGCAATCCGGCAGTGGCTGAACTAGAGGAGAGAGCGCCGTTGGTCCCTGTGAAGCGGGTCATCTTGATCGTACTGGACAGCGTCGGGGTGGGGGCGCTGCCGGACGCCGCCGCGTACGGCGACGCGGGCACGAACACCCTGGCGCACACCGCCCGGGCGGTGGGCGGGCTTTCGCTGCCGCACCTGGAGGCGCTGGGCCTGGGGAACATCGTCCCGGTGGCGGGCGTGCCGCCGGCCCCGCGCCCGCGGGCGGCCTACGGCAAAATGGCCACGCTCTCGGCCGGAAAGGACACCACCACCGGGCACTGGGAGCTCGCCGGGCTGGTGCTGGACCGGCCGTTCCCGGTGTACCCGGAGGGCTTTCCGGCGGACGTGATCGCGGCCTTCGAGGCGGCGATCGGGCGGCCGACCCTGGGGAACCGGCCGGCCTCGGGCACAGCGATCATTGCGGAGCTGGGCGCCGAGCACGTGCGCACCGGCGCGCCGATCGTGTACACCTCGGCGGACAGCGTGTTCCAGGTGGCCGCCCACGAGGAGGTCATCCCGCCGGAGGAGCTTTACCGCATCTGCCGGGTGGCGCGCGCGCTTCTGACCGGCAAGCACGCGGTCGGGCGGGTGATCGCCCGGCCGTTCGCGGGGGCGGAGGGCCATTTCGTGCGCACGGCGCGCCGCAAAGACTTTTCGCTGGCGCCGGGCGGGGAAACCGTCCTGGACGCCTTAAAGGCGCGGGGCCACGCGGTGGTGGGCGTGGGGAAGATCGGGAACATCTTCGCCGAGCGGGGGCTGACCGCGAGTTTTCCGACCAGGGACAACGAGCAGGGGGTGGACCGGACGCTCGTGGTGCTGCGGGAGTTTTCGTCGGGGCTGGTGTTCACGAACCTGATCGAGTTTGACATGCTCTACGGCCACCGGAACGACGCGCACGGTTACGCGGCGGCGCTGGCGGCGTTTGACCGGCGGGTGCCGGATTTGGTGGGGGCGCTTGCGCCGGGGGACCTTTTGGTGCTGACCGCCGACCACGGGTGCGACCCGACCACGCCCGGCACCGACCACACGCGCGAGTACGTGCCGCTTCTGGTGCTCTCGGCCTCCGGCCTGGCGGGCGGGGTGGACCTGGGAACGCGGGCCTCGCTGGCCGACGTGGCGGCGACGGTGGCGCAAGTGTTCGGTTTCGGGTGGCCGGTGGGGGAAAGTTTCTACGGGCGGCTCGTTTTGGAAGGAGGCGGGGAGCGTTGAGGATGGTGGACCTGATTCTGAAAAAGCGTGCGGGGGGCGAGCTTTCGGAAGACGAGACCGGGTTTTTGATCGGCGGGTTCGTGGACGGCACCGTCCCCGACTACCAGATGGCGGCCTTTTTGATGGCGGTGTACTTCAAGGGAATGAGCTTCCGGGAGATGGCCGCCCTGACAGGTGCCATCGTGGCGTCCGGGGAAACGGTCGACCTGACGGCGATTCCCGGCATCAAGGTGGACAAACACAGCACCGGCGGGGTGGGGGACAAGACCACCCTGGTCCTGGCGCCCCTGGTGGCGGCCTGCGGCGTGCCGGTGGCCAAGATGTCGGGGCGGGGCCTCGGGCACACCGGGGGCACGGTCGACAAGCTGGAGTCGATCCCGGGTTTTCGGACGGATCTCGGTCTGGCCGAGGTGGCGGAGCAGGTGCGGGAGATCGGGCTCGCGGTGGGCGCGCAGACCGGGGAGTGGGCGCCGGCCGACCGGATGTTGTACGCCCTGCGGGACGTGACGGGCACGGTGGACAGCATCCCGCTCATCGCCGGCAGCGTGATGTCCAAGAAGATCGCGGCGGGCGCGGACGCGGTGGTGCTGGACGTGAAGGCCGGCGCCGGGGCGTTTATGCAGCGGACGGAGGAGGCGCTCGAGCTGGCGCGGGCCATGGTCCGGATCGGCCGGCGGCACGGCCGGCGCACGGTGGCCCTGGTGACGGCGATGGACGAGCCGCTGGGGTGGGCGGTGGGGAACGCCCTGGAGGTGCGCGAGGCGCTGGCGGTGCTGGCGGGCTCTCGGCCCTCGCCCGCTGATTTGGTGGAGCTTTGCCTGGAGCTGGCGCGGCACATGGTATTCCTGGGCGGCCGGGCGGGGAGCCTGGGAGAAGCAGGGGCGCTGGTGCGGGCGGCGCTGGCGTCCGGGGCGGCGCAGGAGAAGATGCGGGCCTGGGTGCGCGCGCAAGGGGGCGACCCGGCGGTGGTGGACGACCCGGATCTTTTGCCGGCGGCGCATAAGCGGCAGGAGGTGCGGGCCGAGCGCGGCGGCTGGGTGGCGGGAATCGACGCCCGGGCGGTGGGGCGGGCGGCGCTCGCCTTGGGAGCCGGGCGCACGAAAAAGGACGAGCGCGTGGACCCGGCGGTCGGGGTAGTCTTGCACCGCAAGGTGGGGTCGCGGGTGGAGGCGGGCGAGGCGCTGGCTACCCTGCACGGCGCGGGGCGGGGCGGGGCCGAGGCTGAGGCGGCCGCCCTGGTCCGGGAGGCCTACGTCCTGGCGGCGGAGCGGACCGCCCCGGGGCCGCTGGTGCACGCCGTGGTCGGGGATGAAGAATAGCAGTAGGGTGCCAACCTGCTGAACAACGAGGTGTGGATCGACCGCGTGGTCAGCCGATGAAGAATAGCAATAGGGTGCCAACCTGCCTGAGGGAGCCTGGCGTTCGAGGGCGCACCCCATGGTGGGAGATGAAGAATAGCGAAGGATGCCAGGAATACGAGCGAGGGCAACTCGAGGAGGGGCGAACAAAAAAGATGCAAAAGACGTACAAGATCGCGGTGATTCCCGGGGACGGCACCGGCCCCGAGCAGGTGCGCGAGGGGTTGAAGGTGTTGGGGGCGGTGGCCGGCCAGGAGGGCTTCGCGCTCGACACCAAGGTGCTGGACTGGGGGGGCGAGTACTACCTGCGCACCGGCGAGGTGCTGCCCGCGGACGCGGTCGAGCAGCTCAAACGCTACGACGCCGTCTACCTGGGGGCGATCGGGCACCCCGAGGTGCGGCCCGGCATTCTGGAGAAGGGCATTCTGCTCCGCCTGCGGTTTGAACTTGACCAGTACGTCAACCTGCGGCCGGTGAAGCTCTACCCCGGGGTGGAGACGCCCATCGCCGGGAAAGGGCCGGCGGACATCGACTTCGTGGTGGTGCGGGAGAACACCGAGGGCTTATACGCCGGGAGCGGCGGCTTTTTGAAGCGGGGCACCCCGGACGAGGTGGCCGTCCAGACCTCGATCAACACCCGGAAAGGGGTGGAGCGCTGTGTCCGGTTCGCGTTCGAGTATTGCCGCAAGCGGGGCGGGCGGCGCAAGGTGACCTTATGCGGCAAGACCAACGTGCTGACGTTTGCGTTCGACCTGTGGGAGCGGGTGTTCCACGAGGTGGGCGCGGAGTACCCGGACATCGAGCGCGACTACGCCCACGTGGACGCGATCTGCATGTGGATGGTGAAAAACCCGGAATGGTTCGACGTGATCGTCACCGACAACATGTTCGGGGACATCATCACCGACCTGGGGGCGATGATCCAGGGCGGCATGGGGATCGCCGCCGGGGGGAACTTAAACCCCGAGGGAGTGTCGATGTTCGAGCCGATCGGTGGGTCGGCGCCCAAGTACAGCGGGCAGAACGTGATCAACCCGCTCGCCGCGGTGTGCGCGGGGGCGATGATGCTGGAGCAACTCGGTGAGGCCAGGGCGGCCGCACGCGTCGAGCGGGCGGTGCAGAAGGTGTGCGCCGAGCACCTGAAGAGCCTGGCGGCCGGCCGAATGGGCTACGGCACCGACGCGGTCGGCGACCTGGTCGTCAGCCACCTGTGAGCGCCCGGGTGCGGACGGTGGACGGTGGACGGGGTTGGAGGGGCAGGATTTGGTCGTAGCGCATAGAACATGGAATTCAAAATGCTTGTGACGTGATCTGACCATGCGCTTGCTATACCTTACGGACACCCACATCCGCGGTGACAACCCGCCTCACCGCCGCGACGACTTTCCGGCCACGGTCCGCGCAAAACTCCTGGAGGTCGCTGGGCTCGTGCGCGCCCTGGAGGTCGACGCGCTGTTGCACGGCGGGGACTTCTTCGACCAGCCGTCGCCGGAACTCGCGGTGGTCGGCGACTTCATCCGGATCTTCATCGGGATGGGCGTACCCATCTACGTGGTCCAGGGGAACCACGACATCTTCGCCTGCAACCCGGACACCCTCGAGCACACCATGCTCGGGCTCTTGGACTCGGTAGGGACGCTGCACGTGCTGCGCCGGGGGGAGAGGGTCCACCTGGAGTCGCGGGGGGTGCGCGTTCAACTGACGGGCACCCCTTTTCACTTCAACATGGACCGGGTGGACCAGCAGGGCGACTACTGCGTGACCAAATCAGACTGTGACTACGCCGTCCACCTGGTCCACGGGATGCTTCTGGACAAACCCTTCTTCCCGGGGACGCCGCACACCCTGGTGCGCACGATCGCCCCCCACACCGAGGCCGACTACACGCTGGGAAGCCACGCCCACTTCGGCTATCCGGACGTGGAATGGGAAGGCCGCTGGTTCATCAACCCGGGTTCGCTGGTCAGGCTCTCCGTCCAGCCGGGCGACGTCCGGCGCACGCCGCAGGTGCTGCTTTTGGACTTTTCCGGTCCCCGCCCGGTGCACACCAAGATCCCGCTGCAGACGGCCCGGCCCGGCCACGAAGTGCTGGACGCCGGGCTGGCCGCGGCGGCGGCGGGGCGTGAAGGGGCGGAGGCCGCCTTCGGGCGGCTTGAGCGCCCGGAAAGCTGCACTTACCTTGAGCCGGCCGAAGTGCTCCGGGACGTGGCGCGCGCCGGCGAATTCGCGCCCGGGGCGGCGGCGGAGGCCGCCCGGTGCTTGGCGCAGGCCGGGGCGGAGCGGCGGGAGCGGGGGGCGCACCTCACGCACCTGGTGCTGGAGAATTTTCAGTCGCACGTGTACACCGAGCTTGAACTCGCCCCGGGGCTGAACGTGGTCCTGGGCGAGACCGGCCAAGGCAAGAGCGCCATCGTCCGGGCGCTGCGCTGGCTGCTGTGCCGGGAGCCGGCCCAGGACGGGTACGTGCGGGCCGGTGCTCGGTTTTGCCGGGTGACCGCAGTCTGCAGCGACGGGCGGCGACTGGTCCGGGAACACCGGCTGGGGACATGCCCGGACCGGGGTACCCGCGCGGGGCACCCACGCGGAGTACCCACGCCAGTGGGTCGGGTCGGGTCGGGCGGCGACTCAATGGGACAACCGTACCACCCAAACCCACAAGACCGGGGTACCTGCGTTAGCGGGTCGGGTGGCGACGACGCGGCGCCGCTGGGCGGGCCGTTTGCCGACGGCGATGATCCGCCCTGGTGCGGCGCGCTGCTGACGCTGGACCAGGAATACACCATTTGCCTGAACGTGGCCCAGGAACGCGAGGGACCCTTCCTGCTGGGTCTGCCGGGCGGGCTGCGGGCTCGGGCGCTGGAACGGATGTCCGGGGCGGCGCTTTTCGAGGCGGCCAGGAGAAACGTTGCGACCGGCGGCGGGGGTGTGGATCAGGAAGCAGTAGCGGCGTTGCTGAACCTGGCGGCCGGGCGCGCCCGCGACGAGGCCCTGGCGCGGGCCGAGGAAGTGGTCGCCCGGGCGCTGAGTTTTGTGTTCGACGTCCCGATGGCGTTCAAAATTACGCTGCGGGACGAGCGGGAGCCGGCGGCGGCCGACTTTCTGGTGAGTTCCGGCTGGGCCAAAGACCCGACCCGACCCGACTCACCGGCGAGGGTGTCCCGCGAGGGTGCCCCGGACTCGACCCGACCCACTGGCGTGGGTGCCCCGCGCGGCTACCCCGACTGGCGTGGGGGCCCCACGTGGGCACCTCCGGGTACCCCGACTGACCCGCTTCAGGGGGCACCCCCGGGTACCCCGGGGGACGGTTGGGGCACCCACCGAAGTGGGTCGGCGGACCTTAATGTGCACGGTGGCGGGGTGGCAGACGTGGTGTCGCTCGCTTTGCGGGTGGCCTTTTTGGAGGTGGCCCGTCCAATGGTGCCCGGGCCGCTGGTCCTGGACGAGCCGGCGCAGCAGGTCAGTCACCGGTTTTTATCCCGGGTGGCCCGTCTGCTCAAAGGCTTTTCGGACTCGTTCGGCCGCCAACTGATCGTCACCACCCACAATCAGCCGCTCTCGGGCACCGCGGACGCCGTGTTCGTGCTGCGGATGGAGGCGGGAACGAGCACGGTGCACGACCGGGGCAGCTCGATCCGGGCGAGCAGTTGGCGGGCGCGGCCGCCGGAGTAGCGCAAGGGGGACAACGTACGAAGGTTGCGAGAAGAGCGGATACCGGGAGAGGGGGTGAGGGGTCTTGACGTTGCGGTTTATTCTGGGGCGGGCCGGTAGCGGCAAGACCCGCCTTTGCCTGGACGAGATCCGCGAGGAACTGCGGCGGGGCACCCAGGGGTACCCGCGCGGGGCACCCACGCGGGACACCCACATCAGTGGGCCGGGTCGGGTCAGTGGGTCCCCCGACGGGCCGCCGCTTGTGCTTCTGGTGCCCGAGCAGGCCACCTTCCAGACCGAGTACGCGCTCACCCTCACCCCGGGCCTGTCCGGGATGTTCCGGGCCCAGGTCTTGAGTTTCCGGCGCCTGGCCTGGCGGGTGTTCGCCGAGGTGGGCGGGGCGGCCCGCCCGCACATCGGTGACGTGGGCAAGCGCATGCTGCTCGCCCGCATCCTGGCGCGCCGCCGCGGCGAGCTGCGCCTCTTCGGCCGGGCCGCCGGGCGGTACGGCTTCTCCGGCACCCTGGCGGGCGCGCTCTCCGAACTCAAGACCTGCCTGGTCACCCCCGAGGCCCTGGAGCGGACCGGCTGCATGCTGCCCGGCACCGTCGAGACCTACTCCCTGCAGGCGAAGCTCGAGGACTTGCGCCTCCTCTACGCCGATTTCGAGCGCGAACTCGCCGGCAAGTATGTCGACCCGGACGACTACCTGACCCTGCTCGCCGCCCGGCTCGGGGAGAGCCCGACGCTGCGCGGCGCCGAGGTGTGGGTGGACGGGTTCGCCGGGTTTACGCCGCAGGAATACGCGGTACTGGCGGCACTCCTCAAAACGGCCGCCCGGGTGAACGTGGCGCTCTGCCTGGACCCCCGCTCCCGGCGGCGCGAGGACCGGGACCTCTTTCAGGTGACCCGGGGCACCCGGGCGCGCCTCGCCGAGCTGGCCCGCAAAAACGGGGTGAAGCTCGCCCAGCCGGTGGAACTGGCAGCCTCCCCCCCGGCTCGCTTCCGGGCGAACCCCGCCCTCGTCCACCTGGAGCGGGAGTTCTTTCGCCGCCCCACCCAGAAGTTTGCCGGTGCGCCGTTCGAGGGGACTGTGCCTGTCCCCCTTTCGAATCTGCGCCTGGTCGCGGCCGCGAGCCGCCGGGCCGAGGTCGAAGGAGCGGCCCGGGAGATCCTGCGCCTGTGCCGGGAGCGGGGCTGGCACTGGCGGGACTTCTCCCTGGTCGTCCGCAACCTGGCCGATTACCACGAACTCGTGGCCACGGTGTTCGCCGACTACGGCATCCCGTGCTTCATCGACCGAAAGCGCCCGGTGCGCCACCACCCGCTGGTGGAGCTCATCCGCTCGGCCCTGGAGACGGTGACCGGGAACTGGGCCTACGACCCGGTGTTCCGGTACCTGAAGACCGACCTGGTGCCGGTCTCCCGCGCCGACGTCGACCTTCTGGAGAACTACGTCCTGGCCCACGGCATCCGGGGGGGGGCGAAGTGGGCGGACGAAGCCGACTGGCACTACGAACGCCCGCACGCCCTCGGCGGGGACATCCCGACCCGACCCACTGGCGTGGGTGCCCCGAACCGGTACTTGCGGCGGAAGGTGAACCGGGTCCGGCGCCAGGCCGCGCGCCACCTGTTAGATTTCCAGCGCCGCGTGCTTTTCGCCGCCACCGCCCGCGACTTCACCGCCGCCCTGTACGACCTCCTGACCGCCCTGAGCGTCCCGCGGCGCATCGAGGCGTGGAGCCGCGAAGCCGAGGCCGAGGGGCGGCTGGAGGCCGCCCGCGAGCACCGGCAGCTCTGGGCCGGGGTGGTGGCGCTTTTCGACCAGGTGGTGGAGGCGCTCGGCGACGAGGCGCTGACCGCCGAGGAGTTCGGGCGGGTGCTCGACTCCGGGATGGACGGGCTGCAACTCGCCCTGATCCCGCCGGCGCTCGACCAGGTGCTGGTGGGCTCGCTGGAGCGCTCCCGCAACCCGGACGTCCGGGCGGCGTTCGTGCTCGGGGTGTCCGAGGGCGTCCTGCCCGGCCGCCACCGCGATACCGGCCTTTTCACCGACCGGGAGCGGGAGGCGCTGCTCGCCGCCGGCCTCGAGGTGGCGCCCGACGCCCGCCGCAAGGTCTACGAGGAGCAATACCTGGTGTACATCGCTTTGACCCGCGCGAGCGAGTACCTCTGGGTGAGCTACCCCCTGGCCGACGAGGAGGGGAGGGCCATGGCCCCGTCCAGTGTCATTCCCCGGCTCCGGGAGCTTTTCCCCGGGCTCGGGGAAGAAACGCTGGCCCTGGAACCCGATGGGAGCGCACCCGGGGCAGACCTTCCCTACGTCACGGCGCCCGGCCGCACCCTGGGCTTTCTGGTCACCCGCCTCCGGGACTGGAAAGCGGGCGTGCCGGTGGACCCGGTGTGGTGGTCGGTGTTCAATTGGTTCGCAGACAACGGCGACGGCCGCCGGGAGCGGTGTGCGCCCGCGCTCGCCGGCCTTTTCTTCGAGAACCGGGAACCGCCGCTGGACCCCGACTTGGCCCAGGCGCTCTACGGCGGGGCACCTGCTCAGGGTCCTCGTGCGGAGCGCCCAAGCGGGGCACCCACGCAGGACACCCACGCCAGTGGGTCCGGTCAGGTCGGGTCGGGTCAGGTCGAGTCGGGCGGCATCGGTTCGGGTGGAGTCGAGTTGGGTCAGGTCGGTTCGGATCAGGTTGGGTCGGGCGGCATCGGTTCGGGCGGGGTCGGGCTGGGTCAGGTCTGGTCGGGTGGGGTCGAATCGGGTCGGGTCGGGTCGGATCAACTGGTGGTGAGCGTGTCCCGGCTGGAGAAATTCCGGGGCTGCCCGTTCGCCCACTTTGCCCGCTACGCGCTCCGCCTCAAGGAACGAGAGGTCTGCCGGCTGGAGGCGCCGGACATCGGGCAGTTCTTCCACGAGGCCTTGCGCACGTTCGACGGCCGGCTGCGGGAAAGCGGCGTGGAGTGGCACGCGCTGGAGAGCGCGGAGTGTGAGCGGCTGGCGTCCGAAGTGGTGGAGGAGCTGGCGCCCCGTCTGCAGAGCGAGATCCTTCTAAGCACGTCCCGGCACCGGTTTTTGACCGGCAAGCTCAAGCGCGTGGTGCAGCGCACGGCCGGGGTGATGGCCGCCCACGCCCGCCGGAGCGCCTTCCGGCCGGTGGCGGTGGAAGTGCCGTTCGGGCCGGGCCAGGCGGTGCCGGGGCCGTCCTACCCGCTCCCCGACGGCGGCCGGGTAGAGTTGGCCGGGCGGGTCGACCGGGTGGACGTGGCGCACACGCAAGAGGCCGCCTACCTGCGGGTGATCGACTACAAGGCCGGGCCCCGGAGCCTGGCGCTCGACGACGTGTACCACGGCTTGAACCTGCAGCTCCTGGTGTACCTGGACGCCTGTCTCGGGGGGGCGCCGGTGCTGGTCGGCCGGGAGTGCCTGCCGGCGGGGGCGTTCTACTTCCGGGTGCAAAACCCGCTCCTGAGGGGCGGGAAGCCGCTGTCGGCGGCGGACGCCGCGGCGCAGCTCCTGAAGGCCTTCCGGATGCAGGGGCTGGTGCTGGGCGACCCGGCGCTCCTGCGCCTGATGGATGGCGCCGTCGCGGGCGAGTCGCTGATCGTGCCCGCCGGGTTGAACAAAGACGGCACGGCGAAGAAGAAGGCGGCGGTGGTGAGCGCGGCGCAGTTCGAACGGCTCTTGGAGCACGTACGCCGGATGATCGTGGAAACGGCGGCCCAGATCCAGGGCGGCGCGGTGGGCATCGCCCCGTACCGCAAGGGCGGGGTTGGTGCCTGCCGGTACTGCGCCTTCAAGCCGCTCTGCGCGTTCGACCCCTTGCTGGCGTCGAACCGCTACCGGCTGCTGCGCCGCTTGCCGCCCGCCGAGATGTGGCGCCTGCTGGGACCGGCCGGGGAGGGGGAAGCGGCGGATGAGTGAGCGGAACTGGACGAAGTCGCAAAGGGAGGCCATCGATTGCCGCCAGGTCAACCTCCTGGTGGCGGCGGGTGCCGGCTCGGGGAAGACGGCGGTGCTGGTGGAGCGGGTGATCCGGCGCATCTCGGATCCGGACGCGCCGGTGGACGTCGACCGGCTGCTGGTGGTCACCTTCACGAACGCCGCCGCCGCCCAGATGCGCAAGCGGGTGGCCGAGGCGTTGGAGCGGGAACTGGAGAGAAACCCGGGGACGGCGCTCCTGGAGCACCAGTTGCGGCTCTTGCCCCAAGCGGACATCACCACCGTCCACTCGTTCTGCGCCGAGCTGCTGCGCCGGTACTGCCACCTGATCGACCTCGACCCGGAGTTCCGGGTGGCCGACGAGACCGAGGCCGCGATCATGCGGCAGGAAACCTTGGATGAGTTCTTCGAGGCGCAGTACCAGGGGATCGCCGACGACCCCGACCTGGAGTTTCTGGTGGAGGCGTACGGGGGCGAGCGGGACGACCTGCATTTACAAAATTTGGTGCTGGGCCTGCACCGCTTCGCGCGTTCGAACCCCTGGCCCCGGGCCTGGCTCGAGCGGGCAGCCGCCTTCGGGACGGCGCCGGCCGGCCTGGACGGGGACGAGCCGCTGGCGCGGGGCCTGCGGGAGCTGGTGGCCTCCGCCCTCGAGGCGGCGGCGTTTGAATTAAAGACCGCCCTGGAGGCGGCCGAGGCGCCGGGCGGACCGGCGGCCTACGCTGACGTCCTGGCTGCGGAGATCGAAGGGGTGGAAGGCTTAACGGCCCTGGTGGGCGGGGACTGGGAGAGTTTGCGCGCCGCCTTTTTGGGGTTTGCGTTCACGCCCAGGCTGCCCGCGGCCCGCGGCCCCGTGGACGAAGTGTTGAAGGGGCTTTGCACCGGCGGCCGCAAGAAAGCCAAGGGGCGGGTCGACGGCCTCAAAGAGGCGTTCTTCGAACGCGAACCCGGGGAACTCCAGGAGGAGATGGCGGCGCTCGGTCCGGCGATGTGCCGGCTGGCCGAGCTCACGGCCGACTTCGGGGAGGCGTACCGCACCGCCAAGCTGGCGCGAAACCTCGTGGACTTCGCCGACCTGGAGCATTACGCTCAGCAGATCCTGCTCGACCCGGGCTCGACCCCGGAGGCACCCATGCCGTCGCCGGTGGCGGCGGGGCTCCGGGAGTACTACGCCGAGGTGCTGGTGGACGAGTACCAGGACATCAACGCCGTCCAGGAGCTGATTCTGCGCCTGGTGTCACGGCAGGACGACGCGGCGCCGAACCTCTTTATGGTCGGGGACGTGAAGCAGAGCATCTACCGGTTTCGGCTGGCCGAACCGGCGCTCTTTCTGGAGAAGTACCGGACGTTCGACGCGGCGCCGGACCGGGGCACCCACGCGGGGCACCCACGCCAGTCGGTCGGGTCGGGCAACCGGCGGATCGACTTAAGCGCCAACTTCCGGAGCCGCGCGTCGATCCTGCACGCCGTGAACGCGGTGTTCCGGCGGATCATGACCCCGGCGGTCGGGGAGTTGGCCTACGATGCGGCGGCCGAGCTGGTCCCGGGCGACCGGGACACCCTCGTCAATCGGGACACCCACGTTAGTGGGTCGGCCGAGATCGAGTCGGGGCACCCAGGTGAGTCGGGGCACCCAGGTGAGTCGGGGCACCCACGTGGGTGGGTCGGCCCGCCGGTGGAGGTGCACCTGGTCGGGGCACCCGCGTCAGTCGGGGTACCCACTTCAGTGGGTTGGGAGGCCGCCGGCGCGGCGGGGGCGGAGAACGAGGCGGAGGCGGAGAACGTTGCCGGGGGTTACGAAGGCGGCGCCGGGGGTTACGAAGGCGGCGCCCCGGAGGAGCACCCGGACGACGAGGACCTGAGCACCGTGCAGCGCGAAGCGCGGCTGACGGCCGGGATCATCCGGCGCCTAGCGGCGGGTGGCGGCGGGGATGAGCACGGGGTGCCCTACCGGGAGATCGTGGTGCTGATGCGCGCCGTGACCGGCAAAGCCGACATCTATCTCGAGGAGTTCCGGCGCTTGAACATCCCGGCCTACGCGAAGGTCGGCACGGGCTACTTCGAGGCCGTGGAAGTGGAGACCGTGCTCTCCCTCTTGAAAGTGATCGACAACCCGCACCAGGACATCCCGCTGGCCGCAGTGCTGCGCTCGCCCCTGGTGGGGCTCGGGGCGGCGGAGTTGGCCCGCATCCGGCTCGCAGACCAACAGGGCGATTTCCTGCAGGCGGTGAGGGCGGCGGCCGTCGCGCCGGGCCCCCTGGGCGAGGTCCTGACCGCCTTTCTGGCACGCCTGGAGAAATGGCGCTCCCAGGCGCGGCGCGGGTCGCCGGCCGACCTGATCTGGGACGTGTACCGCACCACGGGCTACTACGACTACGCCGGGGGGCTGCCGGGCGGGGCCGGGCGGCAGGCCAACCTGCGGGCGCTGTACGACCGGGCCCGCCAGTACGAAGCGACCTCCTTCCGGGGGCTGTTCCGCTTCCTGCGCTTCATCGAACTGCTCCGGGAAGGGGACCGGGACCTGGGGCCGGCCCCGGCCCTGGCCGAGAGCGAGAACGTGGTCCGGATTATGAGCATCCACCAGGCTAAGGGACTGGAGTTTCCGGTGGTGATCCTGGCCGGGCTGGGCCGGCGGTTCTACATGCCCGACTTGAACGGGGAGATGCTGCTGCACAAGGACCTCGGGCCGGGGCCGTACTTCGTTGACCCGGCGGCCCGGGTCAGTCATCCGACCGCGGCGTGGCGCGTGGTGCGCGAGCGTCTGCGCCGGGAACAACTGGCCGAGGAGATGCGCATCCTGTACGTGGCGATGACCAGGGCCCGGGAGCGGCTGATCCTGACCGGCTCGGCGGCCCGGCTGGAGCAGGCGGTGCGCCGCTGGAGCCACGCGGCCGGGGGCGGCGGGGCGGCCCTGCCCGCGCCGGTGCTGGCCGAGGCCGCCAGTTGGCTGGACTGGGTGATGCCGGTCCTGACGGTGCATCCGGACGGTGAACCGCTGCGCCGCCTGGCGTCCGGGTGCCGGCCGGCGGTGGAGGTGCCGGGGGACCAGTCCCGGTGGGAGGTGCACCTGCACGGGCCGGAGAGCCTGGAAGAGGCGGCGGCGGGGGCGGACCCCGGGGAACCCGGGGGTACCCGGGGGTACGCGCTCGGGGCAGCCACGCCAGGCACCCACGCCAGCGGGTCGGGCCGGGCCGGGTCAGATCAAGTCGGGTCGGGCCGGGCCGGGTCAGCCGGGGTACCCGCGCGGAGCACCCACGTCAGTGGGTCGGGTCGGGCGGCGGTGCTGGAAAGCGTGCGCCGGATCGAGCCGGTGGCGGTGCCCGCCGTGGACGGCGGCCTGGACGAGGCGGTGCGGGCGGCGCTTTCCTGGAGCTACCCCGCGCCGGCCCTGGCGCTGTGCAGCGCCAAGGTGGCGGCCACCGAGGTCAAGCGCCGGTTCGCGGCAGCCGAGGCCGGGGAGGAGGCCGTGCCGGCCGCCTTCCCGCACCGCGCGCCGCCCGCCCGCCCCGCATTTCTGGAGGCGGCGCGGGGGCTCTCGCCGGCGGCGTTCGGGCGGGCGATGCACCTGGTGCTGCAGCACCTGGACCTGGGCGGGGACTTGAGCGCGGACGGCATCCGCGCGCAGGTGGTTCGGCTGGCGGCGCGGGAGCTGCTGACGGAGGCCGAGGCCCGGGCGGTCGACGCCGGAAAGCTCGCCGGGCTTTTCGCGGGCGGGCTGGGGCGGCGGTTCTCCGGGGCGCTGTGGGTGCGCCGGGAGTGGCCGTTCTGCCTGGCCGTGCCGGCGGAAGAGGTCTATCCGGAGCTGGAGGGCTGGCCGGAGGAGCGGGTGATGGTCCAGGGGATCATCGACTGCCTGTTCGCCGAACCGGACGGCCTGGTGCTGGTGGACTACAAGACCGGCCGGGTGGAGCCGGGCGGCGAGGCCGCGCTCGTGGAACGCTACCGCGGGCAGATGGCGCTGTACGCCCGGGCCGTGGAGGCGATTCTGGGGCAGCGGGTCAAGGAACGCCACCTTTTTTTGTTAATGACCGGCTCCACCCTGATTATCCAATAATATGCATAATCGGTCCACCCCTGAAGAACACTAAACCGGAGTTCAAGTAAAGGGGGTGACATTCCAGTGCCTAACGAAATCAAATGCACGGTCACCGAGTGCGAATACAACCAGAACGTGAAGTGCGACGCCCCGATGATCCAGGTGGACCGGAACCACGCAAGCAACGCGAAGTCCTCGGACGAGACCAAATGTGAAACCTTCAAGCGGAAAAGGTAACGCGGAAAGACCGGCCTCCCCAAAGGCCGGTCTTTCTGACAACATGGGGGCGGACACCCCCAGAACCCGACAAGAACACCCCTTGTTCCCGGGAGGAGATTGCGGCGTCGGCGCCGTATCAAGAACGGAGCGGGGTGTTCATTTTAGTGGATTCCGGGGGGAGCCTGAGGCCTATGAAACTGATTATTGACGCGGACGCCTGTCCGCGCGGGGCGCTGGAGGTGTGCCGGCGGCTGGGCCGTGTTTTCGGCGTGCCGGTCTGGACCGTGGCCGGTTTCAACCACCGGATCGAATCGGACCGGCACATCGTGGTGGGGGACGCGCCTGAGGAGGCCGACATTGCAGTGGTGAACGCGACGCGGGCGGGCGACGTGGTGGTGACCCAGGACTGGGGCCTCGCGGCGTTGGTTTTGGGCCGCAAGGCGGAGGCCGTGTCTCCGGACGGGCGGGTGTACCGCCCCGAGGCGATGGCCTTTCTGCTGGAGGAGCGGGCGCTGAAATCCCGCTTCCGGCGGGGGGGCGGGCGCACCAGGGGGCCGCGCCGGCGCACGCCCGCCGACGACCGGCGCCTGGAAGCCGCCCTGACCAGAATGCTGCGTGCCGGAAAGGCCCGGATGTAGCGGGCTAAGGTCTTTCAGCCAACAAGTGGCAGCGTTTTTGTGGAACTCCAGAGGCGCTAAGGTTGTCTGTTAAGTTAAACCCCGTCGTGGACGAGTCCGGCCGGCAACAATAAAACAGACACCCATGCCGCTCTAGCGGCACCAGCAGAAGGATGAAAATACCCTCACCCTGACCCTCTCCCAGAAGGAGAGGGGATTTTCAGGGTAGTGGCCGAGGTAGACAATGCCTAGCAGCGCTGAGGAATTCAAAGTACTGATATACAACTCCAGGAACCTCATGGAGACACTGCGCCTGGAAGAGCAGGAGATCAGCCCCATGCAAAGGGTCAGGCTCATGTTCCAGTTGCGCCTGGCCTACAATCTCACGCTCAAACAGTGCCCCGACAAGCGGCTGGCCCGGGAACTGAAGGGAATCATTCAAGCGTGCGAGGAACTGCTCAGTTCCTAAAAAGAAGATGCTTTAAAAAAGTCACGCCCGGCTTTGTCAGGCTGAGCCTGTTTCAGTGCTCACGAACCAGCCGGTACGCTCCGCGCCGATCCGACCCACGGCGTGGGTGCCCCACGCGGGTGCCCCGCGCAGGTACCCCGGCTTCGCCGCATCAAGGCGTGCTTGTTTGTCCGTTAAGCCTCTCTTAATCGGCCTTACCGTCCGCTTTCCGGCCGGCGTGCTCCCGGCCCGGGCTCAGAGCGCTTCCGCGATTTCTTTCATCTGGTTTGGTGAAAGCTGCCCCCACATCCTGAATACAACTTCGCCCTCAATCCACTGGATGACGCACCATTCTTCCCCACGGACGACGATCTTGCCGGGGAACCCGTTTACGGTCACCCGCTCGGAAACGCCGTCCAGTATGGGCGGTTCATCAAAGGCATGACCGTTTTGCTGCTGCTCGACACGCAGATACTTGCCTTCCGGGTGATCGTAGTACAGGATCACCTTGCCGGTCTCCACGCTGTGTGCCTCATAGGTGATATCGGCCAGCCGGAACCGTTCCGGCAGCAACCGGGGGAACCTCACCGGGTAGGGCGCCGCCGCTTTTACCTCGTCGATGGTGAGGCCGCGCCGGACGGCAGGCTCTCCATCGACGGTCCGGAGCTCCGATTCGGGCGGCGCGTCCTGGGTTTCGACCGGCTCACTTCCCGCGGGCGTCTCCGGAAGAGCCGCCTTCATCGGGTCTGCTTCCAGTTGCGGCGCTCCGGGCGCGGGATCGGCCGGTTCGCCGCCGCCGGTGCTGAAGAGTAGAGCCCCCCCCTTTTCGTCCGGCGCGGTCGAAGCCAACCTTTCCTCGGCAGTGTCTTTCGCCACCTCGGCCTTTTCGGCCGGAGGGGCTTTTTGCGTCAAAGCAACCGGGGTGAACAACCGGCCGGCAATACCCGTCAGTTGCTCGGAAAAGGCCAGAGGTGCCACCAGGATGGCCAGCATCAGGCAATAGGCGGCCAGGCCCAGCCTGGAGAAGGACCAGGGACCCAGGTTCACCCAACCTGCACGGCGGGGCTTGGCGTCCAGATGCCGGCGAAGGCGCTGCCACTGCGCGTCAGGCCGGGACTCGGGGGCCGAGGCCATACGGTGTTGGACCGCCTTGCGCATCAATTCGTCCCAACTGTCTTCACTCCATTTACTGGACACCTGGTTCACCTCCTTCCGGTTCCGGTTCGGCGAATCCGGATTCCCGGAGCACGCTCTCCAGCACCGCGCGGGCTTTCCGGAGCCGGGTCTTCACCGTGCCCTCCGGAATATTCAGGGTTTCGGCAATCCTCTTGGTGGTCATTTCAAACTGGTACTTGAGCAGGATCACGTCTTGGTACTCGGCGGCCAAGCCGCCGATCGCGGCGCTGATCACCGCGTGTTCCTCCCGGGCCACCACTTGGAATTCCGGCAACTCTTCCCGGGGGGCGGGCAGATGGACGTCCTCCTCAGAAGACCACGCCTGCCGGCGCCGGCGCCTTAACTCGTCGCGGGCCTGGTTTACGGCGATTCGGATCAGCCACGATTCGACCCGGGAAGGGTCCTTCAACTGCTCAATTTTATCATAAGCTTTCAGAAAAGTATTTTGGACCACGTCCTCTGCCAGCATGTGATCGTGCGTAACGAAGTAAGCCGACTTGTAAACCGTCTCGCGGAACTGGTTGAACAGTTCCTCGAGGGTCTGGATGTCGCGCGCCATCAGTCTTCGTTTCAGCAGTTCAAACGCCATTCGCCTATTCACCCGGAGATTGTTTCGTGGTGGGACGCGCAAAATCCTGTTTTTGACGCGGCGGCGACAATTGCGCGTCCGGTCGAGGTTTTCGGGTGCCGGCGTTCCTTCTCAAGGCTGCCTTTACAGTTCAAGACGTTGCCGGACCGTTTTTGGTTCTAGCCTAGAGAATCAAGTAACTACCAAGCCGGCCCGGAAGTATCGGGCCCTGATTGCTCGATGACTGGGAATTGCCGAGGGATTCGCTCACGACGATTCAGCGTTGCTCAAGCGGGAAAGAAATCAAGGCCTGTTGGGGGGAGTATTGGGACGGCAGGTTTGGATGCCGGCCGGAGTCTTTGGCTTTCGGCTTATCTGATGGCAAACAATGGCCGGAGTTTTGACCGCCGGTTCGATACATAATATATCGGTAAACAGACAGAAAAGGAGAGGAGCATTTTGATCGGCAGTGACCTGGTACGGGGAATGATCAAGCTCTACCTGAACGGGTACCTGTCTTACGAGGAGATTTCGGGTTGGGCGGCCAACAAGTACAGGAATACGGAGTTCGTTGCCGACGCCGGGGAGGCGGACAGCGAGGTCCTGTTCGACGTGTTGTCTCAGATGATGGAAGGCAAAGACGGAGGCCGTCGCCTGGATACCGAGGATTTCGAGGGCTTTCTGGAGCGGCTTGACCACGAGCGTGGCTTGAGCGTTTATGACTGAAGCGGGGACGGTGCTCGATGCCCGTCCCCGGCTCATTGCGGCTACCTCGCGATGTGGGCCGCCAGGTCCAACATCCGGCAGGCGTAACCCCATTCGTTGTCATACCAGGACACCACTTTGACCAACTGATCGACTGCCGCCGTCAACAGCCCGTCCACAACGGAGGAGTGGGTGTTTCTGATGATGTCGCAGGAAACCACCGGGTCCTCGATGAAATCCAGGATCCCCTGCAGGGGCGGTGTCTTGGCGGCATCGCGCAAAACGGCGTTGACCTCTTCGGCGTTGACCGGGGTTTCCACCTGGAAAACGGCGTCCAGCACCGAGACCACCGGAACGGGCACCCGGAAAGACAGTCCCTCAAAGTGCCCCTTATACTCGGGTAGGACCAGGCCGACGGCCTTGGCGGCGCCGGTGGTGGTGGGCACGATGGAAAGGGCGGCCGCCCGGGCCCGCCGCAGGTCCGAATGCGCCGAGTCCAGCAGCCGTTGATCGTTGGTGTAGGCGTGGACGGTTGAAACCATGGATGAACGGACCCTGAAGTGCGACCCCAGCACCTTGGCGATCGGGGCCAGGCAATTGGTGGTGCAGGAAGCGCCGGACACCACCGTGTCCGTGGCCGGATCGTAATCCTGCTCGTTCACCCCCATCACGATGGTCCGTCCCGGACCTTTGAGCGGGGCGGTGACCACGACCCGGGACGCCCCGCCGGCCAGGTGCCGGCCGGCCTCCTGGATGCTGCGGAACCTTCCGGTGGACTCGATTACCACGTCTACGCCGTACGCTCCCCAGGGCAGCTCCTCGGGCGCGGACTTGCCGAAAACCACCGTTTCCTCGTCGTCCACCCAGATCCGGTCGCCGTCGACCCGGAGCTTGGCTTTCAGGTTGCCGTGCGCCGAGTCGAATTTGAGCAGGTGAGCCAGAGTCTTGATATCCCCCAGGTCGTTGACGGCCACCACCTGGACGCCGGGGTGCCGGCGGGCGATCCGGAAGATGCAACGCCCGATGCGCCCGAACCCACTGATACCGATTCGCAAGGTCATTTGCCCGACTACCTCCTCATAATAAGTATGTTTCACACTGTTGATGGGGATCCGGCATTGTTGAAGAAATTGTAACATTGAATTTGAAATGAGACCACCGTCTTTGGTTTTGTATTTCGCTAAATTCTGATGACCAGATTCAAACACCGCTCCGGAGGCGTCCTGCAAAGAATTGACAACGGCGGGCTCAAAAGAGAATAATTAAGGAGTGAGAATCAGACCCGGCCATTATAGAGAAACAGGAGGCGTGCGCTGGTATGGTGGAAATCGCCCAACTCAGTGACAGTGGCCAGAAAGTATTTGCAGCCCGCTACGCGGCAAAAGACGAGCAGGGCCGGGTGACCGAGACCTTTGAACAAGCGGTTTGCCGTCTGGCGCGGACCACCGCCCTGGCCGAGAAGCCGGAAGACCGGGCCGCCTGGGAAGAGAAGTTCGCCGCTTCCATCGGCGGCCTGCTTTTTGTCCCCTCAACGCCCATTTGGGCGAACATCGGGAAAACCGACCGCCCCTGGCAGCCGGGGGCCTGCTTCGTGCTGGCCGTCGACGATTCCCTGGAGTCCATGTACCAGACCCTCAAGGACACGGCGATGGTATTCAAGTCCGGCGGCGGAGTGGGCTACAACTTCAGCGCCATCCGCCCGCGGGGGGCGATGGTGCGGTCCACCAAGGGACAGGCTTCGGGCGTGGTGGAATTGATCCGCCTCTACGACGCCTCCTCCGGCATGGTGATGCAGGGCGGCGTCCGCCGGGGCGCCTCCATGGGCATTTTGAACATCGACCACCCCGAGATCATGCACTTCATCAACAGCAAACGCGGCGGGGACATCACCCACTTCAACCTCTCGGTGGGAGTGACCGGCGCGTTTATGGAGGCCCTGGAGCGGGACGAGGAGTGGCCGCTGGTGTTCAACGGGGAGGTGCACCAGACGGTACGGGCCCGGGAACTCTGGGACCTGATCACCGAGTCCGCGCACGCCTGCGGGGACCCCGGGATTATCTACCTGGACCGCCTGCAGCGGGACAACCCGGTTCCGGCAAAGGAAATCAACGCCACCAACCCGTGTGGCGAACAGCCGCTTTCTCCCGGGGAGTCTTGCCTGCTGGGCAGCGTGAATCTCGCCCGGATGCTGAAAGCCGGCCCGGACGGGTACGTGGTGGACTGGGAACTTTTGCGCGACACGGTGCGGCTGGGGATCCGTTTCCTGGACAACCTCATCGACACGGCCGAGTACCCGCTGGAGTTCATCGCCGAAGCCACCCGGGCCACCCGCAAGGTGGGCCTGGGGTACACCGGCCTGCACGACCTCCTGATCAAGACGGGCCTGGCCTACGATTCGGAAGACGGCCGCCGCTTCGCGAGCACCGTGTTCAAGGCGGTGCAGGACGCGGCGCTCGCCTACTCCCGCGACCTGGCCGACGAGCGGGGCTGTTTCCCGGAGTGGAAACGGAGCGTGTTCCACCCCCGCGAGAAGCGGCGCAACGCGGCCTGCATTACCGTGGCGCCCACCGGGAGCGTGACCACGATCGCCGGTTGCGAGGGCTACGGCATCGAGCCCATTTTTGCGGTGGCCTACACGAAGGACACCGACGTGGCCGGTTCGTTCGAGGTATTCTCGCCGTTGTTCCTGGCGGCCTGTGAGCGGTACGGGGTGGCCCGCGAGGTGATGTCCGAGGTGGCCCGCCGCGGCGGCTGCCAGGGCGTGGAGGGGGTGCCCGCCGAACTGGCCCGGATCTTCAAAGGGGCGCAGGAAATCAGCCCGCGCGACCACATCCTGATGCAGGCCGAAGTGCAGAAATACGTGTGCAATGCAGTTTCGAAAACAATTAATTTGCCGAATTCGGCCACCATTTACGACATCGAAACCTGCTACCGGCAGGCCTATGAACTGGGGCTCAAGGGCATCACCGTTTTCCGGGACGGCTGCAAGCAGGGCGTGGTGACGGTGGGGCGGAAGAAGCGGGAACCCGTGCCGGGCGAGTTGGCCCGAGGCGAGATCATGCCCCGGCCGGAGAACGCCCAGGGGGTCACGCACCGGCTGGACTCCGGATGCGGCAAGATCTACCTGACCGTGAACTACCACCCCGCGACCGGCGAGATCCTGGAGACGTTCATCACCACCGGTTCGGACGGGGGCTGCCTGATCTACACGGAAGCCACTTCGCGCCTGATCAGCCTGGCGATCAGGGCCGGAATAGGGTTGGAGGAGATCATCGGGCAGCTCCAGAGCACGCACGCTTGCCCGTCCTACCAGTTGGCCCGCGGACGCGGCCGGCAGCTTTCTCCGGGCAAGTCCTGCGCCTCGGCTATCGCCCGTAAACTGGTCGAGATCCAGGCGGACTTGGCCCGCCGTTGCAACGGGGGTGAGGCGCCCGCGAAGCGGCCCGCCGATCCGGACGCCGACCTCGAACCGGACCGCTGCGAGATCTGCGGGCTCCGGATGAACCGGGCCGAGGGCTGCTACGTGTGCCCGCACTGCGGGTTCGCCAAGTGCTAGCCTCCAAAAATGGTGGTCGGTGGTCAGTGGTCGGTGGTCAGTAGTCGGGGACTACTGACGGCCGACGACTGACGGCCACTATAAAGTCGGGGCCGGGGCGCTTTCTCAAAAGCCTGGGGGAATTGTAGCCAGAACCGGGGTAACCGGTTCTTTTCTTTTTCGTCCACCCGCCATTATTTGCCTAATTACTACCCCGTCTTTTCTCAAACAATAAGGGTTAAAAGGGGGGTGGAAAGAATGCCGATGGTGGACAAGTACAAAAAGCTCTGGCCGATCGGGGCGGTGATCCTGGCGCTGGTGATCGGAGGCGCGATTTTTGCCTGGACCCAGATGCGGACGCCGCGAATCCCGCCCGAGATCGCCCGGGGGGAACGCCAGGTGCCGGTGCTCCGGGTTTACGATGTCGAAGCCAAGCAACTCCGGGATATGAACTTTGAGGACTACGTCGCCGGAGTGCTGGCCGGAGAGATGCGCAACGACTGGCCGGAGGAAGCCCTGGCCGCGCAGGCCATCCTGGCCCGGACCTTCGCGCTGAAGTTCATCGCCGAAAAAGACTCAAGGTATGAGGGCGCGCACATCTCCACCGACATCGAGGAGGCCCAGGCCTGGAACGCCGCCGAAGTGAACGACCGGATCCGCAGGGCGGTGACGGAAACCCGGGGCGAGGTGGCCATCCACCGCAACCGGTTTATCAACGCCTGGTTTCACGCCCACGCGGGCGGGGAAACGGCCACGGCCCGGGAGGGTTTGAATTGGAAAGGGCGCGAGCCGCCCTACATCCAGTCCATCGATTCGCCTGATTCCGACCAGGCGCCGCCCGACGACGCCAACTGGACGGCAACGTTCTCCAAAGCCCAGGTAGCCCAGGCGGTCCGCACCCTCGGGCAGGACCCGGGGACCGTCGACCGGGTTGAGGTGGTCAAGCGGGGGCCTTCAAACCGGGTAACCCGCCTCCGGGTCGGCCGCGCGGAGGTGCCGGGAGCCGATTTCCGGACCGCCATTGGGAGTACCCAGCTCAAATCGATGCGCATCCAGTCGATTCAGGTGGCGGGCGACCAGGTCACCTTCCGGGGTTCCGGCTACGGGCACGGGGTCGGCATGAGCCAGTGGGGGGCGTTTGAGATGGCCAACCGGGGCACACCGGCCAGAGACATTGTCCAATACTACTTCAACGGCATCAGGATCGAGAAACTCTGGGAATAGGCGCCGGGGGAAGCGTCAGCCTGCACTATTTTCAGCAACGGTCGGCGGCGGAATCGAGAAACTCTGGGAGTAGGCACTGGGGGAGAGGGAGCGGAAAACGCGCACTCTCCCCCGGTCCGCTTCAAACCCTCGTCATCCACGTACTAAAGCATCATTCACGCCGTCCCGGCGCTGACAAGCTACCTTTTGGGCTCAAAACCATAACATAGCTATTAGGAGGCGTTTGGTTCGGGATAAGATGTTTACCTTGGGCTAAGCGGCAAATCGGAGGAGGCGGCAGTCAAAAAGTGAGTGATGCACGGCGGATCACGCTCAGCCGGTTGGGTGTCAGACGGAAAGGGATAATCAAACAGGTTTTGGGTGGGCCCTGGTGTCAACGGCTGCTGGATCTGGGACTGGTTCCGGACACCCCGGTCGAAGTCCTGCGGCGGGCACCCATGTCCGGTCCGGTGGCGTGCAGGGTACGGGGTTTTTGCATCGCCCTGAGGAGTTCGGAAGCCGACCAGATCCTGGTGGAAGAGGTGCAGTGAGCGTGCGCGATTCTCAGGTCAGGGACGGAGCGCCCGCCGCCGGACGGCGGCACTGTTCGCTGACCATCGCCCTGGCCGGAAACCCCAATATCGGCAAAAGCACGCTGTTCAACGAACTAACCGGCTTGCGGCAGTACGTGGGCAATTGGCCCGGCAAAACGGTGGCCCGGGCCGAGGGTTACCGGAGACACCGGAACGAGTGTGTCCGGCTGGTCGATTTGCCGGGCACCTACAGCCTCCTGTCGACCTCGCCGGATGAAGTCATCGCCCGGGAGTGCCTGTTGAGCGGTGAAGCCGACGCGGTGATCGCCGTGGTGGACGCTACCAACCTGGAACGGACGCTGTACTTCGTGCTGCAGTGCCTGGAGATTCACGACCGGGTGCTGGTGGCCGTCAACATGATCGACGCCGCCGAACAAGGCGGGCTGAAAATCGACACCGCCGGGCTTTCCCGGCTTCTGGGAGTGCCGGTCGTGGCCATCGCCGCGGCGCGGCGCAGGGGCTTGGATGAACTGCTGCTCCGGGTGGTCGATCTGGCCCGTGGTGACCACTTACCGCCCAAACGGGATTTCTACGGACCGGCGGTTGAAGAAGCGTTCCAGCGGACCGAGAGGGCGCTCGCCGCCTGCGGCTTGCCCGATGAGGCCGGGGATGGTCCGCCGCGGCGCTGGCTGGCCGGACAATTGCTGAAGGGGAACACCGATGCGCTTGACGGGCTGGATCCGGTGCGGCGGGAAGAATTGCGGCGCGAAACGGACTTGATCAGGGCTGCGTATCAGGGGGACCTGAGCACCGACCTGGCCCGGGAACGGTATGAGTTTGTCCACCGGGCCACCCTGGAGGTCATCCGGAGGGACGGACGCGAACGACCGGATTTGACGCAGCGCGTTGACGAAATCGTGACCCACCGGTGGTTCTCCTTCCCGGTGATGCTGGCGGCTCTGGGCGTGATCCTCAGTATCACCATGTTTGGGGCCGAACCGATGGGTGCGGTGCTGGAAGCGTTCTTCGTGTGGTTGGCCGGTGCGGCAGCCGTGTTTATGATCACGGTGAACGCTCCTTATTGGATCGCCGGGCCGCTCGTGGAGGGGGTGATTGTCGGCGTTGGCGCGGTGGTGTCGGTGATGCTGCCCACGATGGCCATATTTTTCGTTTTGTTCGCCCTGCTCGAGGACAGCGGGTTCATCCCCCGCATTGCGTTCAACATGGACCGGCCGATGCAGGCCGTGGGTTCACAAGGCAAACACTGCCTGACCTGCATGATGGGCTACGGCTGCAACATCCCGGGGGTGATGTCCAGCCGCATCCTGGAGGGGAATCACCGCTTGATAGCCGTAATCACCAACAGCCTGATCCCCTGCAACGGGCGCATTGGAATCATGCTGCCCCTGGCTTTGCTGTTTTTCGGGGCCCCCGGCATCCTGGTGGTGAGCGCCCTGTTCGTGATCAGCATGGGCACGGTAATGGCGAGTACGTTTTTGCTGAGCCGCAGCGTATTAAAAGGACCTTCCCCGACCTTCGCGATGGAGCTTCCGCCGTACCGGAAGCCGCAGTTCGGCCGGGTCATAATGCGCACCGTTCGTGAACGGGTGCTTCACGTGCTGGTGCGGGCTGCTTCCATAGCCGCGCCGGTTACGGTCCTGATCTGGTTCATGGGCAATTACCCGGCCGGAGCAGGCTTTGAGCACACCCTGGCCGGGCGCTTGGGCGCCGTCTTGGAACCGGCCGGCCGCTTCCTGGGCCTGGACGGAGGCATCTTGACCGCCATCCTGTTCGCGGTCCCGGCCAAGGAAATTGTGATCGGAACGCTGGCCATCATGAACGGGTTGGCCGCCAATCTGTCGGGGTCGGCCCTGCTGGAAGGGGTGTTGGCCGCCAACTGGACCACCCTGACGGCTTTCAATTTCCTGCTGTTCTACATGCTTTGCATACCCTGTGTCTATACGGGGGTGACGATTTACCGGGAGACCAAAAGCGTCCGGTGGACCGCCTGGGCGATGCTGCTGCCGCTGTCCTGGGGGATACTGCTCACCTTTACCGCCCACCGCGTGGGGATTTTCCTGGGCCTTGGCTAGGCGCTGTTCCGGGCCGGACTGCTGCCGGCCCTGCGGTTTTTCGGTTGGTTTGTTCCGGCTTCTGACTTCTATTTTAGGGGTGGACGGCTTTGCTGACCTATACGATGGAGGACTACGTGGAAACCATCTACCGGCTGCAGACCCGCCGCGGGTACGCCTGCGTGACGGATATCGCCGGCTGCCTGGGGGTGAAGCCGCCTTCGGTGTCCCGGATGCTGGGCAAGCTGGCCCGGAAAAACCTGGTGGTATACGAGAAATACCGGGGTGTGGTGCTTACGGACGAGGGGCTTTTAGTGGGGCGTTTTCTCCTGGAAAGGCATCTCCTGTTGACCAGGCTCTTGGAGGTAATTGGTTTGCAGGACGCCAGTGAAAAGATGGTGGAAGGGATCGAGCACTTCATCAACGCGGAAAACCTGCGGCGGGTCAAGTATTTCCTGGAGATGGCGGAGCAGTATCCGGGAGTTTTCGCTGGCTCCCGCGCAGAGTAAACCCTTCGGGTTTAGAGTCCTTGATCAGTCCCGGCAGGTGTCCGTTGGGCACGAATTGAATTGTAGGTTTTAGACGGGCATATTCCCGGATTGGGCTCGGAAAACTAGGGTGATGAAGCTTCGGCCGGGGAGGAGTGGGTGTGTCGCCAGCCAGGAGATTCTCGGCACAAATGGCCATCATCAGCCGTTTCGTGACGATGGTGCTTCCCGACGTGGACCGTGAACTGGCGCAGTGGCAGGCCAGGATCGGAGGGTGCCCGCAAACGGAACTGGCCCGGCAGGCCGCCTGCAGCATCCGCCTGAAGCGTTTTCACGCGCAGGGGGGCAGCGTGTTTGCCCTTGCGGCCGGCGGATACCGGCGGGACCTGGTCCGGCTGATTGTCGCCCTGCAAACCATCAGCGACTATCTGGACAACCTCTGCGACCGGGCCGGCTGTCAGGACCGGCACGCCTTCCGTATGCTCCACGAAGCCTTCCTATGTGCCGTCGACGACCAGCGCAGCATCCCCGACTTCTACGAACGCTATCCCTTCGGCGGTGACGGCGGTTACCTGCGTTCCCTGGTGGATGTCTGCCGCGGGGTGACGGCCAACCTGCCCGCCTACCGGTTGGTCCGGGAAGACGTGCTGAGGCTGGCCGGATTGTACTGTGACCTGCAGGTATACAAGCACACCGAACCCTGGGCGCGGGAGCCCCTGCTGATTTCCTGGTTCAACCGGCACCGCGCCCGCTATTCGGGCATCGACTGGTGGGAATTCGCGGCCGCCACGGGCTCCACGCTGGGCATTTTCGGCCTGCTGGCGTCCGCGACGCGGCCGGAACTGGAGCGGCGGGAGGTGGACGCGCTGGTGCAGGCCTACTTTCCATATGTCTCGGGCCTGCATATCCTGCTGGACTACTTTATCGACCAGGAGGAGGACCGGCAGGGCGGGGAGCTGAACTTTTGCGCTTACTACCGCGATCCCGAACTGTGCGGCCGACGCCTGCATCACTTTCTGGCCGAGAGCATGGAGCGGGTGTCAAAGCTTAAACCGCCCGTTTTCCACCGTACGGTGGTGAAAGGCCTTTTGGCGCTGTACCTCTCGGACCCGAAGGTGCGGCGCCAGGGGCTGGAGCCTGTTTCGGAAATGCTGTTCACGAGCGCCGGGACGGACGCCCGGTTGATGCACCGCGTGTGCCGGAGCATGCGCCGGATCGGCCTGATCTAGGAATCCATGACCTGCTCGGATGCGGCCGCCAAGCCCTCCTCCGCCGCCGTTTCCCCCAGTACTTCCTCCGCGATGGCCAGCGCGATATTCCGTACGTGCTCACTGATGCGCAGGTAGGCGTTGATCAGGTCCAGATGTATGGAACTGGTGGCCTCGGATTTTTGCACCCCGATGCGGAGACGGTGGATGTGAAACTGCCGCAGGCTCCGCTCCATGGATACGATCTTCGGCTGCAGCTGCACCGCCAGCCGGGCCAGGTGGGCATTGCCGGTGACCAGCGCGGTCGCGGTTTTCTCCATCAGGTTGCATACCCGCTGGTGCATGATCGTCAGTTCTTCCCAACCCGACTCCGAAAAGTCACAGCCCCCGTGTATCTTACACTCGGCCAGGTGGGCGATGCTTTTCTCGATGATGTCGCCGATGTGTTCAAGGTCGGTGATGATGTGGATCAAGCCCATAGCCCGGCTGAACTCCTGCCGGGAAAGGGGCTGGCGCAACACGTTGGCCAGGTAGCTCTTGGTCGCCCGGGATAGGTTGTCGACCTTCTCCTCGGCGTAAAGGATGGTTTCCAGGAGGTCCCGGTCGTTCTTCTCGAACACCTGGTTGGCGTTCACGGTCATGTTGTGCACCAGGTCGAACACCCGGACGATTTCCCGGGTGGCCAGCCCCAGGGCCAAGGACGGGCTGGAGGTGATGAGTTCCTCGTCCAGGTACTTGGGCCGCATGTCCAGGGGGCAGGTCTCCTCGTCCGAGCGGATCCGGTTCAAGAAGGCGGCGAACTGCCCGGTGAAGGGCAGGAACAGGAACGCGATCGTCAGGTTGAAGAAGGTGTGCACGTTGGCCACTTGACCGGCGATGGAACCCGTGATGAGCACCATCAGGTGGGCGAACTGGTTCACGAATGGCAGAAACAGGAGTACACCCACCACTTTGAACAGGAGGTGGGCGATGGCCACCCGCTGGGCTTCCCTTGACGATCCGAGGCTTGACAGCACCGCGGTGAAAGAGGTGCCGACGTTGGCCCCGAACAGGAGATAGACGGCGGCGTTCAGGGTGACCAAATCCTGCATGGCCATCAGCATGATGATCCCGACTGCGGCGGCACTGCTGTGGATCAGGAAAGTGAAGAGCGCGGCGGCGAGGACGGCCAGGAGAGGGTACGCGCTCATGGTGGCCAGCAGGCTGACGAAGACGGGCTCGTCGCGCAGGGGGTACATCGCGTCGCCCATGATCTTCAAGCCGAGGAAAAGAAGGCCGAAGCCCAGGAACACCTGACCGATTCTGCGGTAACGGTCACGCTTGGTGAAGAAGATAATGGTGGCCCCAATGCCTACTATCGGGAGGGAGATCTCGGTCACCTTGAGGGCGATCAGCTGGGCGGTCACCGTCGTACCGATATCGGCGCCCAGGATTACCGGGAGAGTCTGTTTGAGCGACATCACCCCGGCGCTGGCCAGACCCACCAGGAGAACGGTGGTGGCGGTGCTGCTCTGAAAGAGGATGGTCACGGCCGCCCCGACGGAGAGGCCGACGAAACGGTTTTGGGTCAGGGAGCTCAGGATATTGCGCAGTCTGTGGCCGGCGATCTTCTGCAGGCCCTCACGCAGCACGAACATGCCGTAAAGCAAAAGCCCCATGCCGCCCAACAGGCCGAAAATCACCGTGACCCACACTGAGGAACACCCTCCCTTCCCTGATGTGAAGAATAGCACAAGCAGGAAACCCCGAGAAGAACCGAGAAGCTAATGAAAGCGGGGATGCCCCCTCAAGACCCAGTCAACTGAAGGTGGCTGACCGGCAATCGCCGATTCGACACAAGTCGGCTGTTCTAAGCATTCTATCCGTTAATCCGGGACTCGTCAACCGGCCGGTCAGTTTGCTAAAGCAGGTACTTGTTCACGGAGGTCAGCAGGGGGCCTTTGATCTGATGTCGGCAACCAAGTATGGGATGCGCCCGTCGAAAGATGGAAGGACAAAGCTTCAAACTTGATCAGGGTTCCAGGGCGGCACCCGGGGTTTCTCCCCGGGTGCCGCCCTGGTGCGGGTAGACTTTTGCGGTTGATGATATAATCAGGCTAGACCGGGTTAGGGAGCGTGAGGCCATGAACCTGATTATCAACGCTGACGATCTGGGGGTCACCGCCGGTGTGAACCAGGCGATACTGCTTTGCATGCGGCGCGGGATCGTGAGCAGTACCAGCCTGATGGTCAACCAGGACGGCACCGCGGCCGCGATCCAGTACCTGCGGAGCGGCCTGATCCCCCGGACCGGAGTGCACCTGTGCATCTCGGCGGGACGGCCGCTTCTGCCTCCGGGCCGGATTCTCTCACTGGTTGACGAGCACGGGTTTTTCCACCGCCCGAGCCGGTATGCTGAACTGGAGATCAACCCTCTGGAGATTGAAAGGGAGTTTGAAGCGCAAATCGAAAAGGTACTGTCCGGAGGGGTGACGGTCACCCACCTGGACACCCACCACCATATTCAGCGCCACCCGGTGGTGCTGGAGGCTCTGATCACCGTCGCCGGCCGCTACGGCCTCCCGGTGCGCCACCTGGACCCGGTCATGCGTGACCGGATCCGGGAGCGGGGCGTGGCCACCCCCGACCATTTTTGCGGTGAGTGGATCGGCCGGGCGGCCTCCCGTGAAAACCTATGCCAAATGATTCTGCAGGCCCGGGAAAACGGTCACCGGCTGGTGGAACTCATGACCCATCCCGGTTTTGCAGACGCCGCCTTGCAGACCAGGAGCTCCTACGTCGGTGAACGGCAGAAAGAACTGGCTGTTCTGTGCGCCCCGGAAACCCGCGATTGGCTGGCGTCCGAGGGGGTCACCCTCAGCAACTACTCCGCCTGCCGAACCAGGCAATGACCGTTCCGGTTAGTGGAAGTGGATGATCCGGGTGTGCGGGAGATGCGGCCGGCGGTCGCTGGTCAAAAAGATCAGGCCGGCGGCCTTTCTGGACACCGTCTGGTAGAGCTTTTGGGTTTCGGCGTTTTTAAGGTCGCCGATATGGCCGTCCGAGATAATCACCACCACGTCCTGGGTCCGCATCCGCCGCTGCAGATGGCCCAGGGCCGGGGCCAGCACGGTGCCGCCCCCGCCCCGAAGCCCCGAGTGAACCCGCGCTTGCACCTGCCCCGGAGTATGCATCTTGATTTCCGGATAGACTGCGGCATCCCAGGGCAACACCCGCAATTCGCACCGGAAGAGCCGGGAAAGGGCCCAGACCTCTGCCACGAACTGGGCCAGCGCCCTTTGGGTGATTGAACCGGAACAGTCCACCAGGAGGCAGTAAACCTCATCGCTGGAGGCGCGGCGCAGTTCCTCGACGCTGATGGGCACGTTCCGGGCCCACAGCATTTCCCGGACCACGGGAGCGGTCACCGGGTTGTCGGCGGCCTCGTGATAGCCGTGCCGGAAGAGCATTTCGTTGACCACCATGTCCGGTCCGCCGCCACGTTGAACAGCGCCCGGTCACGCCCCTGAGCCGTCCACGGATGGCGGAAAGCGAGGTGCAGGGCCTCGTGCACCAGGACAAAGGTCTTGGTCTCACGGTTGCGCAGTTTGCCCCAAAACTCCGGATTAACAATGGTCTCCCCGCTGGGCGTGGCCAGCACGGTGCGCACGCCTTCACTGACGGAAATGCGCATTTTGCTCAACAAGAGGGCCAGGTAGGGCGTCCTCAGGAAAAGCAGCGCCTTCAAATCCTCCAGTTCCACGCGGATGGCCTGCGTATCAAGCATCGGGCCCACCGCTATCCCAGTAACTCGCCGATCGCGGCGTAGGCCTGCATGACCGGCTCGGATTGGGCACACATCTCCAGGAAAAGAGCATCGTTCCACGGATGACTCAGGTGGCTGGAAATCAAATACCAGAGCAGGGTCAGGTACTCGCGGCTCTGTCCGGCCATCACGTCCAGGAGGGGGACGCAACCGGTTGCGTGGGGCCGGAGCAGCGCACGGGCCTCCATGATATCGCTCCCGGCCGTGCCGCCGGACACGGCCGAGACCGCGGCGACCAGCCCCTGGCCCACGACCACTACGCCGATGTAGCGCTGGTCGACATCAAGGGCGGCAAAGAGGGTGGGGTCTTGGACAAAGGTTTCGTAGGCGGGGACGTTGTACTCCAGGAAGGCAAAGAACTTCTGCCCGACTTCGCGGCCGAGGGCGGCGGTGCACAAAGCCCGCAGCGCCGGGCGGTCCAGGCCGGCCTCAACGGCCGCCGGCAGGTCGCGGGCCAGGCTGGTGTAGCTTCGCGGTGTCGGGTAGCTCTCCAGCGTTTCGCCCTCCGCAGGAGCCCGGCAGAAGTCCTGCGGGAAACGCTGGAGATAGGCGAACACGTGCTTGTGACCGCCGGGATGGTTGATGTTCATCCAGCGCATCCACTGCTCGATCCGGGGCGGTTCGACCGTGATCTGGTACACGCGGTTTAAGAGGGGGGCGGGCAGCGGGTTGGCCAGGACACTGTCCTCCGGCCGGTTGTCGGCGGCGACCACGTGCACGCCGGAGCCAAACCCGACAAAACCGGCGGCCCGGTCCTGGATGAGTTTGTAGGCTGCGGCGAGCACGTCGGGCCGCTGAACATTGGTAAGCTCATCCAGGAAGAGGATCCCCGGCACTTCAGCCAGCAGCACCGCCCACTGCGGCGGATGGTATACGAGTTGCCGCCGTTCCCCGATGCTGATGGTCGCCGGGCGGCGCCCCGGAGCTGAAAATCCGGCCCTGAGCCCGTCCTGAGCAGCAGTTCGGGACTGCAGTTCGGGTGTCCCAGGGCCAGATGCTGTAGCCAGAGACTCGGGCTCACCGTGAAGGAGCGCAAGACCGCGGCGACGTGCGGGGCTTCCACCATAAGGCAACACCTTTATTAGTGTATTAGCCGAGGGTTGTCAAACTATGCAAATTTGCAAATTTTGTGGCGATTTGGAAAAAACACCGCAGGGGCTGGCGATACATTCCCCCCCCCCACGGGATGAAGATGGTCTCGTATCTTAACAATTACGGCGGGCGGACAGTTCCTCCACCGCCGGTACTATCGGCGGCGGAAGGACCAACCACCGAACGGCACCGGTTGTTGCAGGGTAAGCAGGTGAGTGTAAGGTTTAAGCAGTGGGGGCTGGCCAGCGGCCGGTCCCCCGGGTTATAATAAACCCGCGTTATAAATACCCGGGTAAAGAAGGAAGTACTAGTGCGCACCCTGGACTGCAAAACGGTCGTTGAAGTGACCTCCCGCCTCTGCCGGGAAGCAAACTGCGTGCTCGAACCGGACGTGGTCGCCGCCCTGGAAATGGCCCGCCGGGAAGAAATTTCGCCAACCGGAAAGGACGTCTTGGGACAGCTCCTCGAGAACGCCCAAATCGCGGTCCGTGAAGAAATACCGCTCTGTCAGGACACCGGTATCGCCGTGGTCTTTGTGGAGGTCGGCCAGGACGTGCGGCTTGTGGACGGCAGCCTGGAGGAAGCCGTGGTCCGCGGTGTGAGAGAGGGCTATGAGCAGGGTTACCTGCGCAAGTCGGTGGTGGCCGACCCGCTGAACCGGGTCAACACGGGCGACAATACCCCGCCGGTCATCCACTGGCGGGTGGTTTCCGGCGACCGCCTGAAGATCTCGGTGATGCCCAAGGGCGCAGGCAGTGAAAACATGAGCGCCCTGAAAATGCTCAAACCGGCCGAAGGGCTGGACGGGGTCAAGCGGTTCATCCTGGAGACGGTGTCGTCGGCCGGGCCCAATCCGTGTCCCCCGCTGGTGGTGGGTGTGGGTCTCGGGGGAACCCTGGAGAAGGCGGCTTTGCTGGCCAAGGAGGCGCTGCTGCGCCCGGTGGGGACCAAAAACCCCGTTGCTGAACTGGCCGGGCTGGAGGAAAGCCTGCGTGTTTTGCTAAACGGGTTGGGCATCGGCCCGATGGGGCTGGGGGGCCGCGTCACAGTCCTGGCCGTCCATATTCTGACCTATCCCACCCACATCGCCATGCTGCCGGTGGCGGTGAACCTGAACTGTCACGTGGTACGGCACAAGACGGCCGTACTCTAGTGCCGGTTCCGGGACGGCCGTCCCGGTGAGGAGGCCTTTGGAGTGTCCGATCCCAGACGCATCATTCTCCCGTTGACCGATGAACTGGTGGCCGAGTTGCGGGCCGGTGACCGGGTGCTCTTAAACGGCACGTTGTTGACGGCGCGGGACGCGGCCCATATAAAGCTGGTGGCGCTGATTGAACAGGGTGCTCCGTTGCCCGTGGATTTGTACGGCCAGGTGGTGTACTACGTTGGACCGTCGCCGGCCCGTCCGGGCCGGGTGATCGGCGCCTGCGGTCCCACCACGTCCGGGCGCGTGGATTCCTACACGCCCGCTTTACTGGCCCAGGGCCTGAAAGGCATGATCGGCAAAGGCTTCCGTTCGCCGGAGGTGATCGCCGCCTTAAAGGAGTACCGCGCGGTTTACTTTGGGGCGGTGGGCGGCGCCGGTGCCCTGCTTTCCAGATGCGTGCGGGCGGCACGGGTGGTCGCCTATCCGGAACTGGGGCCGGAGGCCGTGCACGAGCTGGTCGTCGTGGACTTCCCGGCGATCGTGATCAACGACATATATGGCGGTGACCTGTACCGCGAGGGACGCCGGCAATACGCGGTCAACGATTGAGGCGGGGGGTTTTAGCCTCCGCGGGCGAAAAGAACTTCGATGATTGAAAAGTAGCCCGGGAGTTCGACGTCGCGCTCCGGGAAGTCCACCGGCACCAACTCCGACTCGGAGCCGACCAGGAAGC
Source organism: Bacillota bacterium (assembly GCA_040757205.1). NCBI lineage: Bacteria > Bacillati > Bacillota > Bacillota bacterium. Next base: position 68,344 of record JBFLXL010000007.1, on the reverse strand, counting down.
GGCAGTTGAACTCGGTCCGCGGCCACACCGCACGGTGTCCGGGGGCGAAGGGAATCCTGGCGGTCACCTTCTGCAGGGCCGCCAGGGAATAGGCGCGCAGTTCGATCTGCACGGCCGATACGGAAAGCACCAAGAGCTTGGCGTGGCTGCAGACGTAGTATTTGGCCAGAAACGACCCGTCCAGTTGCTGAATCCGGGCGGCCTCGTACCAGCAGAACATGCCATCCCGGGGAAGGGAGCGGGCCAGGAACTCCTTGACCGCCGGACCTCCATACCACCTCCCGGCAGCTTCCAACAGGCCCTCTTTTTGCTGCATGCGGCAAGTCACCTCTTTTTGCCCAGTCCCTCCGCCTGGTATGGCACCCCACCGTTTACCCCATCAGTAGCGCGGTTTCTTCTTCTGCTCGTGGTAGTAGGCCTCGACGCCGATCTTAGCCATGCGGTCGTTCATCCACCGCCAGCGCCGCAGCAAATCCGGATCGAATTGATTGCGTTCACAAGGGTACTCGGCACATTGATAACAAAAATCCACGCCCTGCTCCCGAAAACAGGTCTTGGCGGCGCAGGGAGGAAAACGGCCGCCCCCGGCCCGGCAGCCGGGACACGAGGCAGCGGCCATCATGTTCAGTAATTCCTGGAACCGGGCATAATCCTGAAGGGCGGAGACAACTCCGCACAGCCGGGACGCCACCGGCTCAAAGTTGCCCAGGCGATCCAGGAGGGCGGCCGCCAACGCCTTGATCTCGCCCCCGGCATAGCCGAAGCAGCGCGCGCAGTCCAGACCGCAAGGAGCCAACTCCTGCAGAATGATGGCGTAGTCCGTCTTCACTGTCTCCCTCCTTTCCATATGGGGCTCCCGAGCTCCGGCGGGGCTTTGGCGGAGAGCCTACCGGCCGAAGTACCATAGAAGCGCCACCAGAACCACAACCCCGGCGTACAGGAGGACTCTGACGCGGTCCTGTGCTCTTTTCCTGGCGGCAAGTTCCTTTCTGCGGCGTTCTTTGCCGTTCTCTTTGTACCAATCCCGGTCATGAATGCCCATTTCCGAGGACTCCTTAACCTGATTCCGGTAGGGCCTTGTAACTCTGATTCGCTGACTGCCGCCCGATTTCAGTGAACCGGTTTGCTTTCCAAAAGAAATGTTCTACATCCGGACACGTGTTCCTTTAGCCGCCGAAAAAGCAACTTGACCATGTTCGGGCGAACGCCGAGAACCGGTCCGAACCTTTTCCCGGCCATTTGCCGCAGGACCCCGGAAAGCCAAAAGTCAGGGCGGCCTCTCACCCTGACCATTCAGTGCATGGGATTGGTGTCGGAGGGGGGACTTGAACCCCCACGGGAGTACCCCACACGCCCCTCAAACGTGCGCGTCTGCCATTCCGCCACTCCGACGTTTTGTATGCTAGTAACAGTTTAGATGCCGGGAGGCGGTTTGTCAAGGCGGGCCCCGGCTGCGCACCGGCCGTGCCGGACCGCCGCGGAATTGCGGGCACTCCGCCGGTGGGTTCGTTAAACCGATTGGGAAACGAAAACGCAGAGCAGAATAGAAAAAGTTAACTGCAAAGATTCGGGGCTCAATCCGGTCCGGTGCCCAAGCTCCTTCCGTATATTATTAGCAAAACTCCAGCTTTGGCGGCGGCTGTCGCCGGCATTGCAGCAATAAGTTAGCGGAAAAACCAAAGATTTGGCATTGCATTTACCCCAAAGGACTGTTAATTTGGGGACAACCGGAACGAGTTGAAAAGGAGTGCGAGGTATGACGGCCATTGTGTATGCCCGTCGGACCAAACCCTCAACGGATGCATTTTCTTTGGACTCCCAGATCATCGAATGTAAAGACTACGCGTTGAGAGTAGGCTGCACGGAAGTGGAGGTCTTCACCGATGAGGGCCTGTCAGGTTGGACTTTGGATCGTCCGGGCCTTCAGGCGGCCTTGGCCCGGATTGAGGAAGGCGGCGTATCGTATTTCATTTTTTTTGAGTTGGATTGTCTTGCCCGAAGACTCCGGGACCAGATGCTCTTGATCAAGACCCTGGAAGATATGGGACTGCAGGTCGCAGGGGTCCGGACGCCCATTCCCCATCCCGTTTCGCTGATTTGTCTCCCGCAGGGCTATCAGAGCGGCTACAAAATTAACTAGCGGCGCACGTATATTTGGAATACGTAACGGGCACAATCAGGTCATAAGGGTGCGATAACCCGAAGGCAAGTAAAGACTATGAATTTAGTTCTCCAAAGCCTGAAGTTCATCGCACCCTTGTTTTTTGTGTTATAGTAGCGGGGAGACCTGACCCCGGACCGGAGGGGGAGCTTGCGGGAGTTTCTGCGGGAAGTCTACGAACGGCTGTACGCGCACTTCGGGCCGCGGCGCTGGTGGCCGGCGGACTCGGCCTTTGAGGTGATTGTGGGCGCCATCCTGACCCAGCAGGTGTCCTGGAAGAACGTAGAAAAGGCGATTGCCAACTTAAGGGCCGGAAACGCCCTGTCGGTAAGGATGATTCTGGCCCTTCCGCATGTGGAGCTTGGTCTTTTGATCCGGCCCACCCGTTATTACAACCAGAAGGCCCAGCGGTTGAAAGATGTCTGCCTGATGATCAACGAGGAGTCCGGCGGGGACACCATGCGGTTTCTCCAACAGGAGCCCGGATCCTTGCGGCGGCGGCTGCTGGCGGTGCGGGGGATCGGGAGGGAAACCGCCGACTCGATCCTGCTCTACGCCGCGGGCCGGCCGGTGTTCGTAATTGACCACTACACGCACCGGATTCTGCAGCGCCTGGGGCGGGCCCACGGCCGCGAATCCTATGATGAATTGCAGCGCTTGTTTGAGGCCCATCTCCCGCGCGACCCGGCGCTTTTCAACGAGTATCACGCGCTGCTGGTGGCGCACGGACACCACCTCTGCCTGAAAACCAGCCCGCGCTGTCCGGAGTGCCCGCTGGCCGATCTCTGCGCGTACGCGCCTCAAGCCGCGCCGAAAGGCGGCCTGCCGGTCCGTGGCCCGCGGCCGGTTTAGGGCTAGGCCTTGAGCCTTTCGGAAACCGTCCGGTCGAGTTCAGCGAGCGAAACGCGTTTTCCCAATAGTTGGCCGTCCACCGCGATGTTCGGGGCCGCCGGCGCCTCCCGGTTGCCGCCGTCCATCCGGTCCTGCGGCCGGACTACGTCCACCTGAATGGAGTCCCCATACTTGTCTTTGACTTTCCCGGCCAAAGCTTGAAGGCTCCTTCACGTCGCGCCTGCCACCTGGTTGGAGTAGACAGTGATGTTGACCATGGTCTGGTCCCTCCTCGAAAAATGACAAGTTTTTCTTCCTTATCGTTTCCGGGGACCGGACGGGCTATACGGGGAACGGGCCGCCGGGCGGCCCAGGAAGCAGCTGCCAGAAGCCTTACGGGCCGGTATGGGCGGCCGGGCGGGCCGGCAGCCCTTGGATGGCGGTGCCGTTTTCGGTGTCGGGTGGGCCCATCAGCCGCCGTTCCACCGTAAAGCGGCCCGACAGGGAGTGGTGGGTGATGAAGTCGGCCACTACCGGAGTGCGGTCGGTGCCGTCGAAGTGGATGATTACGGCCGCGTAGGGAATCTCCGAGGCGGACTGCAGCCCGCGCAGGCCGGCGGCGCCGGTGCTGCCCGGATTGACGTGCCAGGAGCCTTCCAGGTTCTCGAAGATGGTCCGGTGGGTATGGCCGCTGATCAGGATCGGTATCTCGCCGGCGAAAGCCCGGGCCACGTCCGGGTGGTGCACGAGCAGGATGTCCGGCTTCGTCTCCGCCCGGTCGAGTTCGTCGCGCAACTGGTCGATCTGTTCCTGCAAAAGCAGGCGCTCCTCGTCGGCGTCCGCGGCCGTCACCGCGTCGCCGTACGCCCAGGGGTCGGGAGAGCCCAATATCTTGAGGCCCTGGACGTCCTCGACCTTGCCGTTCAGCACCCGCCCGTTGGGCAGGCCCCGCACGAAATCTATGACCCCGGTCGAATCGTGGTTGCCTGGGGCGAAGACGTAAGGCACGCCCAAGCCGGCCGGTTTGGCCGCCGCCTGCGCCTCGAGCGGCGAGCCGAAATCGGTCAGGTCTCCGGCATCGAGGACCATGTCCACCTGGAAGTGGTGCACCAGGGCCTGGGTGAAGTCGAGACCGACCGGGTTGTTGTGGATGTCGGCGATCACCAGCACCCGCCGGGTGCTTTCCTCGCTGGTGGTTTCCAGGAGGAACAGGCGGTCCACCTGTCCGGCCAGGATCTGGATGTTGTTTACCAAGAGGTCGGTTTTGTCCTGGAAGTCCTGCAGTTTGTCGAGCAATTGGTCGGCGGTGTGCATGACCCGCGGCGCGGCGGCGATCAATCCGTGATACTCCGGTTCCCGGAAGACCGACCGGTCATAGGTGTGCAGGGTCAAGCCCAGGATGAGCGCGATGAGCAGGGTGCCGGAGACTCCGGCCCGGATGAGGCGGGTCCATGGGGGGCGGGCGAGGGCCCAAAAGACGACAACCGCCCCCAGGGCCCCTGCGGCGGCCTGCCGGGCGGCGAAAGCCGTCAGCGACTGCTGGGATTTGGCCTCAAAGTTATTGATCAGGTTTGAATCCACCTGGGGATACAGTTGCCGGCCGAGAATGTCCGGCCGCACACCCTGGACGGTGATATGGATCTCGACCGGGGTGGAGTGCGTGTCGGCGGTCAGGCTGCCCACCGGCGGAATCTCCAGCACCGTCCGTCCGTTCAGGGCCGGACGCAGCTCGCCCCGAAAGGAGACGCCCTGCACATCGTACACCGCCGGGCCGAAAACGGTCACGAAGAGGACCGCCCCAACAACAACGGCGAACAGTTCGACGGCGGTCAGGCGCCACCCGCGACCGGTGAGTTTGCCGGAAATCCGGGCTATGTACCCGCGCAAGGTCAATACCTGTCCCTTCACCCTCGCCAATCTGCGTTAAACATACCACGGCCCCGGGAACGGACGCAAATTGCAGTATATGGCAGGAAGGCCCGCTTGAACGGCGGGTGGCGCCCGCCATGCGGGCTGCATAGCATGGCAATGCATCGCGGGCGGGGGGAGTGACTTTGGCTTTGACGGTCTCTTGGTCGCGAATAAGGGCTTTTCTGACCCGGGTCTTGCTGATCCCGTTGCTGCCGCTGTTGGGCTGGGGACCGGCGACGCACCCGCTGCTGAACAAGTGGGCGCTCGAGCGGGCCCACGCCGAGCGGAAACGGGGCAACAAGAAGATCAACGGCGAAATCCTGGCGCGGCTTTCTGCTCACCGGGAGACCTACATGTTCGCCGGTAACAGCACCGACGTGATTTCGCTGGACCATCTCAAATCCGGTGGGAAATCCATCTACGATTATGCGCACAATTACTACCCCGATCACGCTGGGGGCAGTCCTGTTTTCGGCTACCAACTGATCGATGAGTGGCGGGAGGCGGCGCTCGGCCACCGGGAGATCACCTACCCGGAGCGGGACTTCGCGGTCGCCTGTGGCTGGCTTTCGCACCAGTTGGCGGATTGGTACGCCCACTACGCCCCCATTGACCGGCAGGGGAGGCTCGTTTCAGAGACCGGTGCCGCGCCGGACGGACACGCCGTTTTCTCGGGGTACTCCAACGCGCACCGGGCGCTGGGTGCCTGGTTCTTACCGGAGATCCTGCACCGGTACCGCCTGATCGACCACGCGCTGATCGAATTCGCCCACGATTTCCTTTTGCTGGTCGGCGCCGAACCCTTAAGGCGGCACAACCGGGTGGAACTCTTCCACACCTATTCCGCTGATGGAAAGCGCCGCAACCTCCTTACGGCCGCCTCGGAGCGCTACCAGGGAGTGACGGCCAGAATTTGGCCGGAAAACGTGGACGCGTGGAAAAAAGACTTCAACAGCCTGATCCGGGGCCAATTGGTGTTCGTCGAGTTGCTTTTGCACCGGAATCCCTGGCTGGCGGAGACCGTGCGGCGAAGTCTCGATCCGGCGGAGACCGGGCAGCCGGACTACCTGGAGTTATGCGTGGCCAAGATCGTCGATGAACTCTTCTGCAAGAGTTTTGCCGAAATCAGTGAACTCGCCCGGCGCTCCGAATGCCGACCGGGGGGTTCAACCCCGGCGGTCGAAATCCGGGAGTTCGGGCGCTCCGGTACGGTCCTGTTTGAGATCTTCCGCCGCGTGGGCGAGTACGTGAGCCCCGAACTGACGCGGCGGTTGACCAGGTGTGAAGACGGGGCGAACTTGCGCCTGCTGTGGGGGCTCGTGGACGTACGGGCCTGCCTGGTCAGGGAGTTGGCGCGGCACGGGGCGGCCCGGGGGTTTTGGGGGCTCGCCCAAAGCGTCTACCCGGATCCGGCGCTCTGGGGTTTCCTCGAGGAGCTGATGCGGGGCGCCGACGACCTGGAGGCTCCGAGAGAGCGCTTCCGCCGGGCGTTGCAGCCGGTGGTGGAGCTGGCGGGTCCCGCGAATCTGAATGAAGAAGAGCGGTTACGGCGGATGCTGGAAGCGGGGGAACTCCGGGTGCAGATCGTGCCGGGGATCGCCCTGGACCGACCGTTGCCGGAGAAAGAGATCAACCCGGTCACCGTGCGTTTTTGGATCAACAACTATCCGGTGTCGGACTTGGCCCGGTTCTTCGAACTTGATTCGGGCTGGGACGGATTTAGGCTGATGTTGCGGTGCCTGGTGCGCGAGCCCCTTTGCTCCGGGCGGCATTACCTGTACGTTGACGCCGCGGACAACGCCGGCACCGAGGCACGCGCGCTGCGGCGCGAGATCGGAATCGGCGGCGGTTGGCGGCAAAGGAATTCAGCGCCGGAACCAGAATAGACTCTTGGCGAAGTTTTTTTGAGTCCAGGCAGCCGGCAGTAAATTCTTGTGAGGTGATCCCTGCTTGGTGCGTAGGATTGGGGTGTTGATGGGCGGCTTGTCGGCGGAGCGGGAGGTCTCGCTGAGAAGCGGCCGGGCGGTTTGCGCCGCCCTGGAGTCCAGGGGATACGAAGTGGTACCGATCGACGTGGACCGGGACGTGGCCCAAACGATAAGGGAGACCGGGATTGAGTTGGCCTTTATCGCCCTGCACGGTCCGCTGGGTGAGGACGGAGCCGTCCAGGGGCTCCTGGAGTTGTTGGGCATTCCTTACACCGGTTCGGGGGTCCTGGCCAGCGCCCTGGCGATGGACAAAATCGCGACCAAGAAGATGCTGGCCCACGCCGGGCTGCCGGTGCCGGAATTCCGGAAAGTGGAGGCGGGAGACGCCGAAGGCGTCCGGGCGGCGGTCGCCGGACTGGGCCTGCCCGTGGTGGTCAAGCCGCTCGCACAGGGCTCCTCGCTCGGGGTGTACATCGTCGACCGGGAAGAGGACGTCGGCGTACGCATCGCGGACGCCGCCGCCTATGGGGGGCCGCGTGTTCTGCTCGAGAAGTTCATCGCCGGGCCGGAACTCACCGCGGCGGTGCTCGGCAACCGTGACCCGTGGGTGCTGCCCTTGATTGAAATTGTTTCGGCAACGGGAAAATACGACTATGAGTCCAAATACACCCCGGGCTTGAGTGAGCACCTGATCCCGCCGCGCGTGCCCCGGGAGGTCCAGGAACGGGTGTCGGACCTGGCGTTGAGAGCTTACCTGGCCCTCGGTTGCCGGGGATTTGCCCGGGTGGACCTGATCGTGCCGGGTGACGAGGCGTATATCCTGGAGATCAACACCATACCGGGTTTGACCGACGTCAGTCTGTTCCCCGATGCCGCGCGGGCGGCGGGAATGTCGTTCGCCGACCTCGTTGAGCGCTTGGTGCTGCTGGCCCAGGAAAGATAAGCCGCAAATTTTAGGAGGAGATCGAAATCGACAGAGAAAAATTTTGCCGGGCCATCGACCACACCCTGCTGAGGGCCGACGCCGTTCAGGACGACGTGCGCAGCTTGTGCCGCGAAGCGCGCGAGTTCGGTTTCGGAGCGGTGTGCGTGAATCCTTGCTTTGTGTCCCTGGCCGCCCGGGAGTTGGACGGGTCCGGGATCAAGGTGTGCACCGTGATCGGGTTTCCGCTGGGCGCAAACGCCATTGAAACCAAGGTGACCGAAGCCCGCCTGGCGGCCGCCGACGGTGCCCGGGAGATCGACGTCGTGCTGAACATCGGCGCCTTAAAGGAGGGTGACTCCAAATACCTGATGTCCGAAGCCGATAGGGTCATCGAGGGCGCGCGGGATTTGGACCGGGAAATCGTGGTCAAACTCATCGCGGAGACCGGGTTTTTAAACGAGGACCAGAAGCTGCTGGCCTGTTGGGTGGCCACGGGTTCGGGTGCGGACTACGTCAAAAACGGCACCGGCTATGGGCCCACCGGAGCCCAACTGGACGATATCGGTTTCCTGAGAAAGTCTGTCGGTCCGCATTTCGGCGTCAAGGCCGCCGGAGGAATCCGGGACCTGAAGACGGCGCTGGCGTTCCTGGAAGCCGGAGCCGACCGTTTGGGGACAAGCGCCGGCAGGCGGATAATGCGGGATTGGCCGGCCGGATGACCGTTGTCGAAATACAAAGCTTTCCCCCGGTCTTTGTTGCAATAAATATGCCATCAATGGGAGGATAAGGAAAGACGAGTGGCGAAAAGTATTGTGCAAAACGGGGGAAGGGGCTTTGCGGAATGCGTTGGGTATTGATAAGGAATCCGTGGACGCGGGCCAAGAAAAGCATCCGGCGTGCCAACGTCTGGCACCAGTCCAGCCGGGCGCTAAGGCGCTTGGGCGCGGAGCGGACGGCGGCGCACCTGCTTGAGCGGGCACTGGAGGCCCAGCCGGACCGAGGGGAATTGCACCTGGACGCCGCCCGCTACTGCTTGAAGTCCGGACAGTTGGAAAAGGCGGCTTGGCACTGCCGACGGGCCAACCTGCTGATTGACGAGAACTTCATCCAGTGGCTGGAACGCGCCTGCCGGGAGGACGACGGGGCCGTGATCGGGGATCGTTTGGTGGCTCTCGGGGCGCTGGGAAACTGGTATTTTCAGACCGGTGACTTCGACAAGGCGGTTGATTTTTACTCCCGGGCGCTCAGTGGGGGGCGGATCGACGCCACGGTGCTGAACAACAAGGGTCTTTGCCTGCTCCAGTTGGGCCGGAACCAGGAGGCGTTGCCTTTGTTTCAACAGGCCCTGGCCCAAAAAGCGACACCCGAGATCCTGGTGAATTGCGGGTTGGCTTTAAACCGCTTGAAACGCTATGCGGAAGCCTTGAGTTGCTACGAGAGGGCGCAGCGCAAAAACCACTCCTCTTTGGAGCTGTTGATTAACAAGGGATACACGTTGTTCCACCTGAAGCGCTACGACGAGGCCGTTCTTTGCTTCGAGTTGGCCCAAGCCGTAACCCCTCAAGATACCGTTGTTTTGAACAACCTGGCGGCCTGCTACCTGAAGGTGGGCCGGTTTGACGCCGCCTCCTCCTCCTACCGTACCGCGCTTGAGGGCGCACCGCACGATGCGGCCTTGCACAACAATTACGGGCTTTGCCTGGAGCGGCAGCAGCAGTATGCGGAGGCGCTGAATCATTACGAGCGTGCTCTCGCCTTGGACGAAAAGGAGCGGGAGACCTTTTTGGCAAACAAGGCCCAGTGCCTGGTCCGGCTCGGCCGCCATGAAGAGGCCGCCGTCATTTGCGATTCGTTGTTGCAGGGCGCTCCCGAGAATCGTCTTTACTGGGGTCTGAAGGCCGACGTGCTCGCCGCCGCGGGCGCCGCAGACGAGGCGGTCGATTACTACAACCGGGCCCTCGGGCTTACCGGTTAGCAATCCTCCTTAAAGGCAATGAGGAAATCCCTTGCGGGAAAACCGTGTTTGGTGTACCTGGCCTGACGCCCTCCGGGGCGTTTCTTTGTTGGGCGGCTTTTTCCCTGGAAGGAGTATCCGTGAAAAGGGGCGAACCTAAAATAACGGTTTGCGCCACTTGCCATACTAGTCTTCACGGGAGGAATGCGGATGTTTGAACTGCGCGTCCGTTCGTCCTTTGCCGCCGCCCACCGCCTGCACGAGTATCCGGACCGGTGCCGGCGGCTGCACGGCCACACCTGGGAAGTGGAGGCCGTGGTGGCCGGCCCGGAACTGAACGCCGCCGGGATGCTGGTGGATTTCACGCTGCTCAAGAACGAACTGCGGCAGGTGGTGGGAGCCCTGGACCATTGCTACCTCAATGAATTGGCGGCATTCGGCCCCGACCGGCCAGAGAAGAACCCGACGGCCGAGAACATCGCCCGTTACATATTCACCGAGTTGAAGGCTCGTTTGGCCGGTATCGGGCCGGCCGGGGTCCTGACCGCGGTCACGGTCTGGGAGTCGGCCAAGGCGGCCGCCACCTACCGGGAGGGATGAACTGGATGAAGGGGATCGTCTTGCTGTCCGGAGGCGTGGACTCGGCCGTATGTCTGGCCTTCGGCGTGCGCAGCCTGGAAATCGCCCTCTGCCTGACGGCCGATTACGGCCAACTGGCGGCCGGGCGGGAAATCGCGGCCGCCGCGGCCCTGTCGGCGCACTACGGGATTCGGCACCAAGTGGTTGAACTTCCGTTTCTCAGGGACATCGACTGCTCGGCGCTTACGGGGCGAGCAGGACTTCCGGAACCCGACGAGGTGGAGCTGGACGACCCGGTGCGGTCCGCCGAGACAGCCCGGCAGGTTTGGGTCCCCAACCGTAACGGCCTGCTGGTGAACGTGGCGGCGTGCTACGCCGAAGCCTTGGGCTGTGAACGGATTATCGCCGGGTTCAACCGTGAGGAGGCCCGGAACTTTCCGGACAATTCCCCGCAGTTTCTGGACGCCGTCAACCACTCCCTGGCTTACTCCACGCTGTCCGGAATCCGGGTCACCAGCTATACCCAGCAGCTCGACAAGGTGGAGATCGTCGCTCTGGGACAGCGCCTGGGGTTGCCTTGGTCTTATGTCTGGAGCTGCTACCGCGGCGGGGCCCAAGCCTGCGGCGCGTGTGAAAGCTGCCGGCGCCTGGAACGGGCCAAGAGGAGCGCCGGCGAGGTGAGGGTGTAAATGCAGTTCTTAGTACACAAGCAGGTACTGGAATATGACGGCAGCCAGTTGTCGTCACTCTGGGCGTTGCGCGGATTCAACCTGCAAGGAGACAGCATTGTCACTTTCCGCGGCCCGTGCCGGGTTGACCTCGACGCCCTGGTGGACATCCGGGACCGTCTTGACCGGGCGCCGATCTACAGTCCGGACATGCTGCACTTTATCGTGGAGCATTTCGACCTGGACCTGGAGAAAACGGTCTGCCGCCAGCGGCTGCTGATGGTGATTGTCAAGGACTTGGTGGGCGAGATGACCGGTGTGTCGTTGCGCCGGCTGGGTGACGACCTCTGGGCCGGAAACCGGAAACTCTCCGTTTCCATCGCCACCCTGACGCCGGTGAGCACCATGATTCACGCCGGGCTCAACGTCGACACCACGGGGGTGCCGGTGCCCGCCGTGGGGTTGGGCGAACTCGGACTGGACGAGGATTCGATCTGGTCGCTTGCCCAGCGGACCAGTTACGGTTACGCCGATGAGATGAGGAGTTGTATTTTGGCGCGGTGCAAGGTGCGTGGCGTTCCATGAGCATGGCGGCTCCCATAACGGAGGTTTTTACCTCGGTTCAGGGTGAGGGCCCTTACGTGGGCTGCCGGCACATGTTTGTGCGCTTTGCCGGCTGCAACCTTGAATGTACGTACTGCGACACGCCGGCTCCGGCCGGGCGCCGGTGCCGGGTGGAAAACAGCCCGGGCCGGAAGGTCTTTACCTGGCATCAAAACCCGGTCACGGTGGAAACGCTGCTCGGCTGGACCAGCCGGGCGGTTGGTCCCCGCTACCACGCCCTGGCACTGACCGGGGGGGAGCCGCTGCTGCACGCCGGCTTTCTGGAGGCCTTCCTGGCACGGTTTTGCGAACATGGGGGCCGGTGTTACCTGGAAACGAACGGTACCTTGCCGGAAGCCATGGAGCGGCTGACCCGGCTGGTGGACATCGTGGCCATGGACGTCAAACTGCCGAGCGTGACCGGCTTTCCCTTTCCGCTGGCGGAACACCGGCGGTTTCTGGAGGCGATCGGCCCCGCGCACGTTTTCGTAAAGGCGGTGGTGGGCTCCGAGACCACGGACGCCGAGTTGGACGCGGTTTGCGGACTGCTGTCGGCAGGTGCCCGGCCGGTCATGCTGGTGCTGCAGCCGGTGACCCCTTTCGCCGGCGTACGCCCGGCCCCGCCGGAGCGCCTGCTGGAGATGCAGGAGCGGTGTTTGGACCGGCTTCCGGAAGTGCGGGTCATTCCCCAGGTGCACCGTACGCTGGAAGTCCTTTGAGTAAGTAAGCGTTTTTAAGGAGGCGCGCCGGTGAATTTGGAGAAGATCGAACAGGCCGTGGCCATGATTATCGAAGCTGTCGGGGAGGACCCGAAGCGGGAGGGGCTCCGGGACACCCCGCGCCGGGTGGCCCGAATGTACGCCGAGGTGTTTTCGGGGCTTTCCACCGAACCGGAGGAAGTCCTGGAGCGTTTCTTCACCGAAAACCACGAGGAATTGGTCCTGGTAAAGGACATCCCGCTGTTCTCAGTCTGTGAACACCACCTCCTGCCGGTGGTGGGCAAGGCCCACGTGGCTTACATACCCCGCCGGGGTCTGATCACGGGTTTGTCGAAACTGGCCCGGGTGGTGGACGGCTACGCGCGCCGGCCGCAGTTGCAGGAACGTTTGACCGCGCAGGTCGCCGATGCTATAATGAGAAGGCTTGAGCCCCACGGGGTCCTGGTGGTGATCGAGGCCGAACACATGTGCATGACCATGCGCGGGGTGAACAAACCCGGTGCCCAGACGGTGACGTCCGCGGTGCGGGGTATTTTTGAGCGCAACGCCAAAACGCGGATGGAAGCGCTGACCCTGATCAAAGGATGCTAGGAGACCGCTGCAAAAAACTCGCGCCTGGCAAAAAAGAGGTGTGAAGTGAGAAGTTAGAAGCGGGATGCTTGATAGAATTCGCAAAACGAATTCTATCAGAATTCTCACCTCGCACTTCCCACATCTCACTTCTGGAACGTCCAGCTTCGCCGTATCAAGCCATGCTTGTTTTTCGCGTCCTCCAAGCGTTTAGAACGATTTCTGGTTTTGTAACACTCTCCTAGAGCGGAGGAGAATGCGCCGTGAAGGAAGGCGGGTCCGCGGGAAAACTGGAGTTGATCAGTGCCCGGGCTTTTGAGCCGTACGACCAGATGTACCGCGTGGTGGACTTCCTGAATAAATCGCTGAAGGACCGTGATCTGGTTTTCGGCCTCTCGAAGGACGAGGACGGAAAGATGGTCGTTGCGATCTATAAGACTTAGACGGGAGAGTGGGTATGCGGATACTGCTGACCAACGACGACGGGATCTTCGCGCCCGGTCTGGAGGCGTTGCGCAACGCACTGTCAGACCTTGCCGAAACCGTGTACATCATCGCTCCGGACCGTGAGCGGAGCGCCACCGGCCATTCCATTACCGTGCACCGGCCGATCCGGGTGCGGGAGGCCTGTCATGTCGACGGCAACTGCTGCGGTTGGATTGTCGACGGTACACCGGCCGACTGCGTCAAACTGGCCCTGGAGTCACTCCTGCCTGAGACCCCCGACCTGGTGATTTCCGGTATCAACCCCGGTCCGAACCTGGGTACGGACGTACTTTATTCCGGCACTGTTTCGGCGGCCATGGAGGGACTGATCAACGGGGTGCCGTCCCTGGCCATTTCCCTGGCCAGTCACCGGGAAGCGGAGTTTGAAGAGGCCGCCGCCTTCGCCCGCCGCCTTTTGCCGTTTTTGTTTCAACACCGGGAGATGTTCACGGCCAACACCCTGCTGAACATCAACGTGCCCGCCGGAAAGCCGGCCGGCGTCAAGCTGACCCGCCTGGGGAACCTGCGCTACGCCGACGCCATCGACCGGCGGGTTGACCCCCGGGGACGGTACTACTATTGGATGGCCGGGAAACCGTTCAGTCCGGACGGTTACGATCCTGACACCGACATAGGGGCCGTGAAGGACCAGTACATTTCCATCACCCCGGTAAAGATCGACCTCACCGACTACGAGGCCCTGGACGCCCTCAAAAAGTGGCCGGTTGACTGGAATGGCAGTTAGCTAGTTCCACCGGCCGGGCCCGCGTCTCAAGAGGTCGCGCATGAGGCCGCCCAGCCTGGTGCGCTCCTCGCGCGCCAGCGCACCGGTTAGAATCACCACCGCCGTGTATGCCGCCAGCCCGCCCGATATGGCCAGCATAGTACCGAAGACACTATCCGGCGCGGGGCCGACCCATTGGATCACCGCGACCATCGCCAGAGCGCCGAGCGCGGTTTTCCCCAAACTGTTCAGGTAGTCCGGACGGTAGCCGGTAAGCCGGTGGATGTCGCGAAGGTTCAACAACGCCATGACCGCCAAGTGGGCGGCCAGAGCCAGGGCGGCGCCGTTCACCGCCAGGCCCGGCATCGCCGTCAGGTAGTAGACTCCGGCGATTTTGAGCACCGAGGCGACCAGGAGGTTGACCAGCGGCTGCATTGCCTTGCCCAACCCCTGCAGGATGCCGGTGGTGGTCTGGATGATGTACAGGAACGGTCCGCCGATCGCCAGGAACTGCAGGATCACTCCCGCTTCGGGATATCCGAACAGCAGGCCGCAGATGTGCCGGGGCAAGGTCAGAAAGAGTACGGCGCTCGGGATGCCGATCAGCAGGGTGAGACGGAGGGCCGAACCGACCCGGCTGAGCAGCAGGGTCGAATCTCCCCGGGCGTGCGCGTTGGAGATAGCGGGCAGGAGGGCGGTGGCCAGCGAGATCGTGAGGATTCCGGGTGTGAACAGGAGGGTCTGGGCCATTCCGGCCAGCTTGCCGTAGACGGCGGTGGCCTCGGCGGTCGAGAGGCCGGCTGCGGCCAGGCGTTTGGGAATCATCACCGCGTCGATCGACAAAAGGGCGGTGGAGAACACCCGGGAAACGGTGACTGGTCCGGCAACGCTCAAGATCCGGCGGGAGGTGACCACCAGGTGTTCAAAGGACGCCGCCGTCCGGGTGCCGCCGGCCACCGCCGGCCGCCGGGTGAGGAAGATCAGGAGCATAAGCAAAAAGCCGGACAACTCCCCCAGGACCACCCCGGCGGAGGCGCCGGCCGTGGCCCAGGCGATGCCCTGGGGCATGAGCAGGTAGGCCAGGACCACGCCCGAGACCACGCGCACCGACTGCTCCACCGCCTGGGTGACCGCCGTAGGTGACATCTGCTGCAAACCCTGGAAAAAGCCCCGGAAGGCTGAACACACCGCAACGATTAGTATCCCGGGGGTGAGTACCTTGAAAGCCAGGTGGACGTCCGGATTGTCGAACACCATCGTTAAGAGCGGCGTACCGAAGAGGAACAGAATGATCGAAAGAATCAGCGCGGAACCGAAGACGTAGCCCAGGGAGATTTGGAGAATTCGGTAGGCGTGGGCGAGGTTGCCGCGGGCGGATTCCTCGGCGACCAGCTTGGCGATGGCCACCGGTATCCCCGCGCTGGCCACCACTAGAAAAAGAACGTATACCGGATAGATCATGCTGAAAAGCCCGATGCCTTCAGCCTTCAGCAGGCGGACCATCAAGATCTGGTAGATGAACCCGAGTATGCGGTTGAAAAGGCTGGAAGCGGTGAGGACCAGCGTCCCTTGGGCCACCGACTGCTTTTCGGACATCGCTCTACGCCCCTTGATTGTGCCGGTTAATGTTTATGTGGGGTGGGCCGAGCCTATGTGAAGCCTGGAAAAGTTGGACGCGCCACAAGGAATTCACAGGATGGCGGTAGAACTAAATACCGCTTTGCGGTCTTTGATAGAGTGAGAATAGAAGCATTTCTTCCAGGAAATCATAATATTGACAAGAGGGGGCTGTCGCGTGAAGAATTACGAGGCCGGAAGGATTCGAAACGTGGGCCTGATTGCCCACGGCGGAGCGGGAAAGACTTCCTTGGTGGAGGCGATGCTCTTTAATACCGGCGTCACCACCCGTATCGGGCGCGTGGAGGACGGTACCACGGTAGGGGATTATCACCCGGAGGAAATCAAGCGGGGGATGACCGTCCACACCAGCATCATCCCCGTGGAGTATAGCGGGTTTAAGCTCAACGTACTGGACACACCCGGGTTTTTGGACTTTGTCGGTGACGTGAAGGCCGCGCTGCGGGTGGTCGACGGGGCGCTGGTCGTGGTCAGCGCCGTGGACGGCGTTGAGGTGATGACCGAGATCACCTGGGATATCGCCGCTGAACGGGGACTGCCCCGCATGGTGTTCATCAACAAGCTGGACCGGGAAAACGCCAACTTCTTTAAGGTCTTGGACGAACTGAAGGAGAAATTCGAGGCCCGTTTCGTGCCGTTCCAGCTCCCCATCGGCAACGCCGAAACCTTCGAGGGCGTGGTCGACATTGTGGACGGCAAGGCCTTTAAATACGCCAACGGAAAGCCCGAGGAAACTCCGGTGCCCGAAAACTTGGAACCCGTGGTGGAGGAGTACCGGGAGCAGTTGATCGAGGCCGCCGCTGAGGCGAACGACGACTATATCACCAAGTACCTGGACGGTGAAGCGCTCACCCCCGAAGAAGTGAATCTGGGATTAGCCGAGGCGTTCAGAGCCGGCAAGCTGGTGCCGGTATTCACCGGGTCGGCGGTCAGGAACATCGGGGTGGACTTGATCACAGCCGCGGCGGCCCGGTACTTCGCGCCTCCCGCGCTGGAAACCGGCAAGCAACTGGCCGCACTGGTCTTCAAGACGCTGACCGATCCCTACGTCGGGCGGATGAACTTTGTCCGGGTGTATTCGGGAGAACTGAAGAGCGACAGCAGCGTATTCAACGCTAACAAGGAGAAGACCGAAAAAATCGGACAGGTATTGTATGTGCGGGGCAAGAACCAACAGGGCGCGGAGGCGGTGCCGGCCGGCGATATCTGCGTGCTGGTGAAGCTTCAGGAAACGGGTACGGGCGACACCCTGACCACCAAGGATAACCCGCTGGTCCTGGAAGGGATCGACTTCCCCTCCCCGATGTTGTCCCTGGCCATCAGCCCGAAGAGCAAGGGTGACGAGGATAAACTCTCCACGGCGCTGGCCCGGATCGTCGAAGAGGAACCGACGGTCCGGATCAAGAAAAACGCGGAAACGAAGCAGACCGTCATCACCGGGATGGGCGAAGCCCAACTGGACATCATCGTCGACCGGTTCAGACGGAAGTACGGGCTGGACGTGGTGCTCGACCCGCTGCGGATTCCTTACCGGGAGACCATCCGCAACGAAACCAGGGTCGAAGGGAAATACAAGAAACAGACGGGCGGCCGCGGGCAGTACGGGCACGTTTGGGTCCGCCTGGAACCCCTGACCGACGGCACCGATTTTGTCTTCGACGAAGAGGTGTTTGGCGGTTCCGTGCCCAACGGGTTCTTCCCGGCGGTGGAAAAAGGCATCCGGGAAGCAATGCAGGAGGGCGTGGTGGCCGGTTACCCGACCACCGGGATCAAGGCGGTGCTGTATGACGGCTCCTACCACCCGGTGGACTCCTCGGAAATGGCGTTCAAGATCGCGGCTTCGATGGCTTTCAAGAAGGGTGTGCTGCAGGCCCAGCCGGTGCTCCTGGAACCGATTATGGAGGTGGAGGTGACGGCGCCCGAGGGGTTCATGGGGGACATCATCAGTGACCTTAACGGAAAGCGCGGCCGCATCCTGGGGATGGAGCCGGAAGGGAAGCGGACCAGGATTCGAGCCACCGTCCCGTTGGGCGAACTGGCGCGTTACGCCATCGACCTGAAGGCCATGACCCAGGGCCGGGCGTCTTTCACCATGCAGTTCGGTTCCTACGAGGAAATGCCCGCCCACCTCGCGGAAAAGGTGATCAAGCAGGAAAGGCAAGCCGCCGAAAACAAGTAGGGGGTCAAACAAGCAGGGGGCCCAGGCCCCCGGAATAACAAAACGGGGCAGAAACGCGGCAGGAGGACCGAAGCCCTCCTGCTTTCGTTTTCGTGATGCCCTTCGTTGCCCGCGATCCCAGTCCGATAGGGCGGCAAAGGCCTTCTGGCGGTTGTAGTGCGGCAGTTTTTAGGGACCGGGATTATCGTTGTCACCGGTTCGGGGTTTGGCATTGAACCAAGCGTGACCGCAGCGCCGGCAACGGGTCTTTTTTTTGTCGGGGTCGGCCACCCGCAGGATAAGCACCACCGCGAGCGCAATCGTCGCCATTCCGGCCAGCGGGTTGACGAAGATCATAATGTAGATTCCGAACCAGAGCAGCATGACAATGGCAATCGCCAGCGTGTAGCCCGTGCGGGCCACATGTTCCGAACCGCACCGGGGGCATTGCTGGGTTTCCTCATCTGGATGGGACAACCAAACCGCCCCTTTGCCGACAAGTGGGGACAAACCCTTACAAGATCTCAGATGCAGGCGATGATTAATTAATTGGAGACCAACTCCCAACTCCTCGAGGACGCAGGTTAAATGCCCGACAAATGACCGGTTATGGGTTTCTTCCAAAGAGATCGTGGACACCTGCCTTTTGGAGAGCATGCCGGAGCCAAGGGAACACCGGCATACGGCCGAGCGGGTGGGCAAACACGGCCCATCAAAAAACGAAAAACCCGGCGTTTTGGCCGGGTGCTTTAACGGATGGCCCTTTCCTCCTGAGTGGAAAGGCGATTGTCCAGGCGTTTAATGTCGTCCCAAACTGCACTTAGTTCTTTCTTGATGATAGCAACGTCCTTCTGGATTTTATTAACGTCTGTTCTTAACTCCTGCTGGCCTGTTCTTAACTCCTGCTGGCCTGTTCTTAACTCCTGCTGGCCTGTTCTTAACTCCTGCAGGTCTGTTCTTAACTCCTGCTGGCCTGTTCTTAACTCCTGCTGGCCTGTTCTTAACTCCTGCAGGTCTGTTCTTAACTCCTGCAGGTCTGTTCTTAACTCCTGCTGGCCTGTTCTTAACTCCTGCAGGTCTGTTCTTAACTCCTGCAGGTCCTGACGGACAGGCTTTAATTCTTCCTGTACAATGGACCGGACCTCCTGCCGGACGGACTGCATTTCCTCTTTGATTATACCGCGCAGCATGGCAGTTAATTCGTTACCATTGGACATCGATAACACCTTCCTCTTTGTCGGCGACGTGTTCCAGCAGGTCCCGGGGCTGGACATCTGTTTACGGCTCTCATTATGAAAAATCCCTAGGGCTGAAATCCTAAAAATAATGGCGGGGGAGGCAGGAATCGAACCCACAACCTTCGGTTTTGGAGACCGCTGTTCTGCCATTTGAACTACTCCCCCGCGCAATCTTGATTATAAGCAGCAGGGACGAAAATGTCAAGCAAACCGCCGCCGGCGCGGGCGGCTTACAGGTACTTCCAGGCTGGTTTTCAGGCCGGTATACGATGCCGGTAACTAAACATACTAAGGGGCAACAAGAACAAGGGAGGGCGTACCGTGCGTCAACGCTTTGTGCTGAGTGTCATCGTCACCCTGACCGTGTTGCTCGTGTTTGCCGGTTCTGCCGCCGCAGCGGTAAAGGCCTCCGGGCAAGGCCCGGAAACGGAGGCCGAATCGGCGGTCCTGCTGGAGCCGGTGTCCGGCCGAATACTGTATGAAAAAGAACCCAACAAGGAACTGCCCATCGCCAGCGTGACCAAAATTATGACCATGCTGCTGGCCGTCGAGGCCCTGGACAGCGGCAAGGCTAAACTCGACGACATTATTGTCACCAGCGAACATGCGGCGGGAATGGGCGGTGCTCAGATCTACCTGGCGCCGCAGGAGGAAATGAGTTTCCGTGAACTGCTCATCAGCGTGGCCACCGGTTCGGCCAACGACGCCAGTGTCGCCATCGCGGAGCACATCGCCGGGAGCGAAGAGGCGTTTGTGCAGATGATGAACGAACGGGCGGCGGAACTGGGGGCAAAACACACGCATTACGTCAATCCGACGGGCTTGCCGGCCGAGGGGCATTACTCCTCCGCCCACGATCAGGCGGTGATCCTCCGGGAGGCAATGAAACACCCGGTGTTCCGTGAAGTATCGGCCATCAAGGAATACGACCTGCGTGGGGGAGAATTCAAGCTTTGGAATACCAACAAGCTCCTGTGGTGGTATCCGGGGGCCGAGGCCGGCAAGACCGGTTGGACCAACGAAGCCAAGTACTGCATGGCGTCCAGCGCCAAAAAGGACAACCTCCGTTTGATTGCCGTGGTGCTTGCGGTGCCGGAAACAAAAGGCCATTTTCGAGAGTCCGTCAAGCTTTACAACTGGGGCTTCGCCAGGTTTGAGGCGGTGGTCCTGGCCCGGGAAGGCGAATTGATCAAGACGCTGCCCGTGGACAAAGGGGTTCACACCGCCGTCGACCTGATCGTGCCGCACGAAGTTTGTGCGGTGGTGTCCCGGGGAGAAAAAGAGGGCGTTGACTTTCGCGTGGAGCTGCCCGCGCGCCTGACGGCCCCCTTGAGACAGGGCGAAGCTCTGGGCGCTTACGTGGTGTTGCAAAACGGCAGGGAAGTGCTCCGGGTGGGCCTAGTGCCGGCGAAGGACGTGCCCGAGGCTTCGTTCGCGCAGCAGTTCATGCGGATGACCGAGAGGATCTGCGGTTGAGTTCGGCCCGGGAGATTTTCCGCCCCAGCTGGAAACTTTTAGCAGGAAATCCGGTTCAGCCCGGCGAAGGAGTCCGGCAGCACGTGGGCGGGGAGGAGTCCTTATTGCTTACCGTTGACCACCGCGGGAATGCCCTGATCGCCCGTCTCTCGGGTGAACTGGACCTCCAGGTCGCCGACGAACTCCGGACCAGGTTGGACCGGGCGCTGGACGAAACGGCCACGGCCAACCTGGTTTTTAACCTTGAGGCGGTCTCATTCGTGGACAGTTCGTGTTTGGGGGTGATTCTCGGCCGGTACAAGAGGATTTCCGGCGGAAGCGGGGAAATGGTTTTTGTTTCTGCACCTCCGGGAGTCCGGCGGGTGCTGGAACTGTCAGGTCTTTTGCGGATCGGGCGGGAGTATGCCACCGAGGAGGAAGCCCTGGCCCAGATGGGGTAGGTAATGGGGTAATGGGGTAGAGGAGGACGGTCGGCTTGGATTATCACAATTTCTTGCGTTTGGAGTTCTACAGCCTACCGGTGAACGTGGGGCTGGCCCGGGTGACGGTGGCTGCCTTTGCCGCGCAGCTCAACTATACAGTCAGTGAACTGGACGACATCAAGGGTGCGGTGTCCGAAGCGGTTTCCAACGCCATCATCCATGGTTATCAAGGGGCGCCGGACCAGTTGGTCAAAGTGACCGCCGTAGTCCGGGGGAATGAGCTGGAGATCGCCGTTGAAGACGGCGGCAAAGGGATCGGGAACCTGGCGGAAGCCCTGCGCCCCGGTTACACGAGCGGGGTGGAGCGCCTTGGGCTGGGTTTTTCCTTCATCCGGTCGTTTATGGATACTCTTGACGTGCAGACGGTGCCCGGCCGCGGCACCAAGGTGCTGATGACCAAGCGGGCCGGATTGCCCGGTGGCCATGCGCACGCGAATTGACCTCAATATTCCCAACCACCCCCTGCTTAAGGACCGGGAGACCCGCCGCCTGTTGCGACTGTCCCAGCAAGGCGACGTGTTGGCCCGGGAAACACTGATCAACGCCAACCTGAAGCTGGTCTGCAACGTTATCAGGCGCTTCGAGGGGCGGGGCTACGATCCCGACGACCTGTTCCAGATCGGCTGCATCGGTCTCATGAAGGCGATTGACAAGTTCGACCTGCGCTTCAAAGTGAGGTTTTCCACCTACGCCGTCCCCATGATCATCGGGGAGATCCGGCGATTTTTGCGGGACGACACCCCGCTGCGCGTCAGCCGTTCTTTGAAGGAGCTGGCCTGGAAAGCGCAGTCGGCGCGTGAACAGCTTCAAGCGCGGCTGGACCGCGACCCCACTATCGGCGAGCTGGCCGAGGAACTGGGCATCCCCCGCGAGGAACTGGTGGGCGCGCTGGAGGCGGCCCAGTCCCCAACCTCGTTGTACGAAATTCTGCACCAGGACGAGGGAGATCCGATCCACGTTATGGATCAGGTTCAGAACAAGGAAGGGAACGAAGGCGCCTGGGTCGAGCGGATCGCGCTGCATGAACTCCTGGACGGCCTGCCGGAACGGGACCGGCGGATCGTGGTTTGGCGCTTTTTCGAGGACAAAACTCAGGCGGAAGTGGCGCGCAGCCTGGGGCTTTCCCAGGTGCAGGTGTCCCGCTTGGAAAGGGAAGCCCTGAAGAAACTGAAAAACATGGCCGGAGCCGAGCTTTGAACCGCGGGAATAATCCCGGCGGGGCACCGGCATAATAAATCTGGTTTTAGGGTTCACCGCATCTATCGCACGAGGAGGAACAAAGAACATGCAGGTGAAAGTGGCGGAGTTGGTGGCCCAGTCCAAGAAGAGCTGGGATGACGCGGTACTCAGCGCGGTAGGGGAAGCCGCCCAAAAGATCGGTAACATCACCGGGGTCGAGGTGGTGAACATGACCGCGGATGTGCAGGACGGCCGGGTGGTCGAGTACAAGGCCGACCTGAAGATCGCCTACGTGGAATAGTCCCGGTAACGACCGGTAAGCTTTAGACAGGCGGGGTGTCAGGGTTTTGAACGTTGACTTCACCAAACCGGCCGGGATCCAACGCAAGCACTACCGGAACTTCACCGACCGGATCAACCCCAAACCCAATGTCCTGGTGAACGCAATCTGGGCGTTCGTGGTCGGGGGGCTCGTCTGCGCCGTCGGTCAGGGCTTATTGAGCGCGTTTTTGGCGGCGGGGCTGCCCGTGCTGGAGTCCGGAACCATGACGGCGGTGGTGCTGATCTTTATCGCCGCCTTCCTGACCGGGTTGGGGGTGTTCGACGATATCGCGAAATACGCCGGTGCGGGAGTGATCGTGCCGATCACCGGTTTTGCGAACGCGATGGTGGCGCCGGCCATGGAAGCGCGAAACGAAGGGCTGGTCCTCGGGGTGGGTGCGCGGCTTTTCACCATCGCCGGTCCGGTCCTGGTATTCGGAATTGTGACGGCCTGGCTCACCGGGCTCTTCTATTTCTGGTTCAGATGACGGAGGATACGCATGCCTGCCGCCAAGAAGAAAGGCCTGCAAACGCTCGTTTTCCAGAACCCCCCGGTGATCGTGGCCAGCGGTACCGTCGTGGGTGGCAAGGAGGCCCGGGGGCCGCTCGGGAAAACCTTTGACCTGGCCATTGACGATCCCTATCACGGGGAGAAGTCCTGGGAGCACGCCGAGCGCCGGATGCTCGAGGACGCGGCGAAGACCGCCCTGAAAAAAGCGGGCCTTGGTCCGCAGGGAATTGACTTCTTCCTGGCCGGAGATCTGGAGAACCAGATCCTGGCCTCTTCTTTTGCGGCCCGCAGCCTGGGCATCCCCCACCTGGGGCTTTTCGGCGCCTGCTCCACCTTTTACGAAGGGCTGATTATCGGCGCCGTGCTCATCGACGGCGGCTTCGCGGAGAAAGTGCTGGTGGCCGCGTCTTCGCACTGCTGCACCGCCGAAAAGCAGTTCCGGTTTCCGACCGAACAGGGGGTGCAGCGCTCCCTGGCGCAGAGCTGGACGGTCACCGGCGCGGGCGCCATGGTCCTGGCGTCCCAAGGGGCCGGTCCGGTCATCACCCACGCCACCGTCGGAAAGGTGATTGACCTGGGTCAGAGTGATCCCACCAACTTTGGGGCGGCAATGGCCCCCGCCGCGGCCGATACCATCGTCCGGCACTTTCAGGACACCGGGCGGCCGCCGGAGTTCTACGACCTGGTGGTCACCGGGGACCTGGGGATCTACGGCCGGGAACTGGCCCAGGGGCTGATCGGGGACCACGGCTACCGGGTGGAGGGCCGGTATACCGATTGCGGAATACTGATCTACGACCACGACACGCAGGATACCCACGCCGGGGGCAGCGGTTGCGCCTGTTCGGCGGTGGTCACCGGGGGTTATCTGCTGCAGCAGCTTCAGGCCGGGAAACTCCAGCGCTTCTTGGGCGTGGGCACCGGTGCGCTGCTGAACGCCGACTCCCCCAAACAGGGAGAAACCATTCCGGGAATCGGCCACGGGGTAGTAATTGAGAGACGGTAAGGAAGGGGCGGCGGCCCGGTGATTTTCCTGACGGCCTTCATAGTAGGCGGCCTCATCTGCGTGGTGGGCCAACTGCTGATGGACCTGACCAACTACAAGGTGACTCCGGCACACATCCTGGTGGGGTTTGTGACCACGGGCGCCGTCCTCTCGGCGCTGGGTCTCTACCAGCCGCTGGTCGAACTGGCGGGCGCGGGGGCGCTGGTACCGCTCACCGGTTTTGGGCACATCCTTGCGCAGGGGGCCATCAGAGGGGTTGAGAAGGACGGGTTGCTGGGGGTGTTCGCCGGGGGGGTGGAGGCGGCCGCCGCCGGCGTTACCGCCGCCGTGGTTTTCGGCTACTTCTTTGCGATCCTGTTCAAACCCAAGGGTTAGACAACCCACAGCCGGTCTTTTAGATCAGCACCATTCGCCGTGCCTCAGGGCTCCATATCATCTGCCTGCCGGCAGCCATTGCGCTTTTCAGCCAAAGGAGCCCTGCTCCGAAAATACAGAGCAGCGGTTTAGGTGATTTTCATCCCAAGTGGTGCCGCGTGCGGTATGGCTGTTTAAATTTCTCAAAATTTCGAGACCGCGAGGGGCGTATGAAGTTCGCCCTTGCAGAAGCTTGTCAGAGTCAGTAAAATGAAAATGAGTTTTTTTGAGAGGAGAGGAGTTTTAGTGACCCAAACCAAGATCCTGTTGTCGGAAGCCGAGATCCCGGAGGCCTGGTACAATATTCAGGCCGACCTCCCCAACCCGGTTCCACCGCCGCTGCACCCAGGCACCAGGCAACCGATCGGGCCGGAGGACCTGGCCCCCATTTTCCCGATGGAACTCATCATGCAAGAGGTTTCCACCGACAAATGGATCCCGATCCCAGACGAGATTAGGGACATCTACCGTCTCTGGCGGCCCACCCCGCTGATTCGCGCCTTGCGCCTGGAGAAGGCGCTCGACACGCCGGCACGCATCTACTTCAAATACGAGGGCTACAGTCCGGCGGGCAGCCACAAGCTGAACACCGCGGCACCGCAAGCCTACTACAACAAGCGGGCGGGCGTGAAAAGGCTGGCCACCGAAACGGGTGCCGGGCAGTGGGGCAGTGCGCTCGCCATGGCCTGCCGGTTCTTTGGACTGGAGTGCACCGTGTATATGGTGAAGGTCAGCTACCGGCAGAAACCCTACCGCCGTTCGCTGATGCAGATCTTCGGCGGCGAAGTCATCCCGAGCCCCAGTGACCGGACCGAGGCGGGCCGGGCGGCACTGGCCGCCAATCCGGATTCTCCGGGCAGCCTGGGATTGGCGATCAGCGAAGCGGTGGAAGACGCCGCCAAGCGTGCCGATACCAACTACGCATTGGGAAGCGTTTTGAACCACGTACTGTTGCACCAGACGGTCATCGGCCTGGAGACCAGGACCCAGCTGGCCAAGACCGGCGAGCAAGCCGACATCGCCATCGGCTGCTGCGGCGGCGGAAGCAACTTCTCCGGCTTCGCCTTTCCGTTCGTGGAGCAGATCATCAAGGGTGAGGCCGCGCCGCGGTTGCTGGCCGTGGAACCCACGGCCTGCCCGACGCTGACCCGGGGCAAACTGGCCTACGACTTCGGGGACGTGGCCGGATTGACGCCCCTGATTCACATGTACACCCTGGGCAAGGACTTCATGCCCCCCGGCATTCACGCCGGCGGCCTGCGCTACCACGGGGACGCCCCGCTCTTGTGTCAGGCGGTCAGGGACGGTTTCATCCACCCGGTGGCCTACGGTCAGAAGCAGGTGTTCGAGAGCGCGGTGTTGTTCGCGCAGACCGAGGGCGTCGTCCCGGCGCCGGAGTCGGCACACGCCGTGGCCTGCGCGGTCGAGGAAGCGATTGCCTGCCGGGAAGCCGGAGAGGGCAAGACGATCGTATTTTGCATGAGCGGGCACGGTTACCTGGACCTGGCCGCCTACGACGATTTCCTGGCCGGGTCGCTGCAGGACTACCCCCTGCCTGAGGCCGAGCTGCAGCACTCCCTCGCCGGGCTGCCCCAAGTATAGTCCCCGACGAGGGTATGCGCAAGGCCCGGTCTTACTTGCTGCAGCACTCCCTCGCCGGGCTGCCCCAAGTATAGGAATCTTTTTTCAGGCCGGGAGGCGGACATGAGACTGCACGGCACCATGCGGGTCAACGAAAAAGGCCACCTGGAAATCGGGGGCTGCGACACCATCGATTTGGCCCGGGTTTTCGGGACGCCCCTTTACGTGCTGGATGAAGCATTGTTTCGAGAAAACTGCCGTTCGTACCGGCGGGCCTTTGCCGGAGGCAACGGCGGGGTGCTCTACGCGGGGAAGGCCCTCCTGACCCTTGCCGTTTGCCGGTTGGTCGAGGAAGAAGGGTTGGGCTTGGACGTCGTCTCCGGCGGCGAGCTCTACACCGCCGTCCAGGCTGGTTTCCCGATGGACCGGGTCTATTTTCACGGCAACAACAAGACGGCCGACGAGGTGCGGGTAGCGCTTCGTCTTGGCGTGCACCGGTTCGTGTGTGACAGTATCGACGAACTTGACCTTCTGGGTCGCTTGGCGGCGGAGCAAGGCCGGGAATGCAGCCTTTTGCTGCGCCTGACCCCCGGGATTGAGGCCCATACCCATGATTACATCCGAACCGGACAGATCGACTCGAAGTTCGGCTTGGCCATTTTGAACGGTCAGGCGCTGGAAGCGGTCCGCCGCTGCCTGGAGCATCCGGCTTTGAGGCTGCGTGGACTGCACTGCCATATCGGCTCGCAGATCTTCGAACTGGAACCGTACGCCGACGCCGCCCGGATCCTGCTGGCCTTCGCCGGCCGGGTGCGGGACGTGACGGGCTGGGTGATTGAAGAGCTTGACCTGGGCGGTGGTCTGGGCATCTACTATGGTCCGGGGGATGACCCGCCGGCTGTGGAGAACTTGGCCGAAACGATCTTTGGTGCAGTTGCGCGGGCCGCAGCTGACGAAAACCTGCCCATTCCCAGGATATTGGTTGAGCCCGGGCGGTCCATCTCCGGCCCGGCGGGGACAACGTTGTACACCGTAGGCACGGTCAAAGAGATTCCAGATATCCGGACCTATGTGGCGGTGGACGGCGGGATGGGAGACAACCCCCGCCCGGCTCTGTACGGAGCTAAGTACGAGGCGTGCTTGGCCAACCGGATGAACGGGCCCATTCACACCGCCGGCGTCTCACTGGCCGGCCGCTACTGTGAGTCGGGGGACGTATTGATCCGGCAGGCGTACCTGCCGCCGGTGCGGGTCGGCGACCTGGTCGCCGTTAGTTGCACCGGGGCTTACACCTACTCGATGGCGGGCAACTACAACCGGTATCCCCGTCCGGCAATGGTTCTGGTCCGGGACGGGAGCGCCGAGTTGATTGTGCGCCGGGAAAGCTACGCCGACCTGATCCGAAACGATGTTCTGCCGGCGCGGTTTCGCACCAGAGAGGCGTAGCGGCCGGCATCCGGTGAACGGAACGGAACAGGGTTAAGGGATGGGGCGCCCGGCGCGGGCGCCCCTGGCCTAATGCCGCCCGGGGAGTTTCCAGCTGCGGGGTGAACGGCAATTCATGAAAGTGATCACAACCCACACCAATACTGATTTCGACGGTCTGGCCGCGATGGTGGCCGCGCAGAAGCTGCATCCGGACGCCGAACTGGTGCTCCCGGGCAAAATGGCCCAGAATGTCGAGGAGTTTGTCGCGCTCCACATGGATATCCTTGAAATCCGGAAACCGAGCGAAATCAGGTTTTCCGACGTGAACTTCCTGATCGTGGTGGATACCATGCAACCCAACCGCCTGGGACGCCTGGCGGAGATTTTGAAGAACCCCAGGCTCCGGATTCACGTCTGGGACCATCACCCCCGGATGGAAGGCGACCTGAAGGGTGAATTGGAGATCGTTGAGCCGGTAGGCGCCGCAACCACGCTGCTGGTCGAGGAGATCAAGCGCCGCGGGGTTCCGGTCTCGCCCTACGAGGCCACGGTGCTGGCGCTTGGTATTTACGGCGACACGGGGTGTTTGATTTTCTCCAGTACCACCGACCGGGACGCGGAGTCGATCGCCTTCCTGCTGGCCCAGGGAGCGAATCTGGGCGTGGTGGCCAATTTCCTGGGGCGCCCCCTGACCAACGAGCAGAAAAACCTGCTGCGGGACCTCTTGATTTCGGCGGAGAGACATTATGTCAACGGCGCCCGGATTCTGGTGGCGCGTACACGGGTCAGTGAATTCGTCGGCGGCCTGGCGCTCTTGACGCATAAGCTGGCCGAGCTTGAACAGCTGGACGCCGTTTTTTGCGCGGTGGCCATGGAGGACCGGACCCACATCGTGGGGCGCAGCACGCTTCCGGAGGTGAACGTGCGGGACATTCTGGCCCACTTCGGCGGCGGCGGGCACCACGCGGCCGCCTCGGCCACCGTAAAGAGCACCGACGTGGAAACGATCACGGCGGAACTCCTGCAGGTGGTGGGAGAAATGGTGGTGCCGCCGCTTTTGGCCGGGGACATCATGACTTCGCCGGTGAAAAGCGTGCCCCCCGACATCGCGGTCTCCGAGGCCAACCAGATCATGCTGCGCTACGGACACCGCGGGATGCCGGTGGTGTCGGACGGCGCTCTGGTCGGGATCATTTCCCGGCGGGACGTGGAGAAGGCCCAGCGGCACAACCTGGGTCACGCACCGGTCAAAGGTTACATGAGCAAAAACGTGATCACCGTTTCACGGGATACCCCGGTTACCGAAGTGCAGGCCGTAATGATCGAGAACAATATCGGCCGGCTGCCGGTTGTGGATAACGGGTACCTGATCGGGATCGTTTCCCGGACCGACATCCTAAAGACGCTGCATCCCCAGTTCAAACCGCGGTTTTCCACCTTGTACGTAAAGACCCGCGTCCCGTCCTACTACCGGGACGCGGCCGACCTGATCCGGCGCCGCCTCAAACCCGAACAGGCCGATCTTCTGACGGTCGCCGGCGAGGTTGGTTCGGCCACCGGTTGCGCCGTCTACCTGACTGGAGAAACGGTCAGGGATGTGTTTCTGGGTTCCCCGGGCCAAAATCTGGAGCTGGTGGTGGAGGGTAACGGGCCGGCCTTTGCCGAAGCACTGGCCCGGAAGGCCGGGGGGCGGCTCGGCGCTGACGACCGGTCGGGGTATACAATCGCCCGTAACGGGCGGAAAGTGGCCATCGTGGCCTTGCGGACCGGGTTTTTTGAGCATGGTTCGGAACTGCCCAATAACAAAGTATCCGCCCTGCGGCACGAACTCTACCGGCGGGATTTCACCGTGAATGCCCTGGCCGTGGGGGTGAACCCCGACCGCTTCGGTGAAGTGATCGATTATTTCGGCAGCCGTGACGATCTGCACCACGGGGTGGTCCGCGCCTTACACAACCACAGTTTCGAGGAAGACCCGGTGCGTCTTTTGCAAGCGGTCCGCCTGGAGCAGCGGTTTGGTTTCAATATCGAACGGGAGACGCTGAAGCTGATCCGGGAAGCGGTGAGTGACAAGCTTTTGTCCCAGGCTCCGCCCGACCGGATCTGGGCCGAGTTCCGGCGTTTGCTGAAGGAGCCGCGGGTTCCGGCCATATTGGCCCGGCTGGCCCAGCTCAATCTCTGGCCGTCGTTGTTTCCGGACATCCTGTACTGGGAAGTCCAACCGATGATCTCGGGAATACCCAAGGCCCTTGACAGTCTTGGTTCCTGGAAAGTGCCCCAGCCGGCCGAGCCCTGGCTATGCTACTTGATCGCCATCCTGCACTGGCAGAACCTGGTCGTTGTTGACGAGCTCTGCCGGTCGTATCAGCTGCGCAAAGGTCAGACCGACAAAATCCTGTACACGATTGCCGGCTGGCGGTCCGCGGTATCCAGGCTGTCGGCGGCAAAAGCGCCTGAGGCCCGGGCTGCGGCGTTAAACCTCGTGAACCTGCCGCGCGAGGGCTACCCGATCGTGCTGCTCATGCTGGAGAAGAAAGCCTGGAAAGAACGGTTCCGGGAAGCCCTGGCCGCACTGTACAAACATAAACCGGTGATCACGGGCAAAGATATTAGGGACTTGGGTTACCGGGAACAAACCGGCATGAAGAGGATCAGGGAAGCGGTGTGGCGGGCCAAATTGCGCGGTGAGGTGACCTCCCGGGAAGGGGAATTGAACCTGGCCCGGGAGACAATGATGGATTGGGGGGACCGCTCGTAATGTTCGGGGCCAATCCCGTGATTGCCGTTCTCGTCATCGTGATCGGCGTGGTCTTTCACGAGGTCGCGCACGGCTGGATGGCCAAGAGGCTCGGCGACAGGACGGCCGAGCGTGCCGGGCGCCTGACGCTTAACCCGATCCCCCACCTGGACCCGGTCGGGTCGATCATCCTCCCGGCGGCGCTGGTGCTCCTGAACGCCGGCGTGGTCTTCGGCTGGGCGAAACCGGTGCCGGTGAACCCGCACAACTTCCGGGGCGACATCAAGCGGGGAATGATGCTGGTTTCGTTTGCCGGACCGGGTTCCAACCTGCTGCTCGCCGCCGTCGGCGCGGTGCTTCTGGGCCTGCTCATGGGACTGCAGGGGATCGCGGCCGTGACGCAAACGCTTTTTGGCAATTTTCTTCACTCCCTGATTTTGATCAACCTGGTGCTGGCTTTCCTGAACCTGCTGCCGGTTCCGCCGCTGGATGGGTCCAAGATCCTGGCCGGAATCTTGCCGGGGCGGCAGGAATGGCTCTACAGCCTGGAAAAATACGGCTTCGCGGTTTTGATCGTGCTGCTGGTCACCGGTGCCATCGGCATCTACCTGGCGGCGGTGGTGAAGCCTGCATTTCAATTTCTGTTAAGGTTTGCGGCCGATATCGCACGCTTCTTCGGAAGCTGACCGGGCCTTTAGTCTGGTGAAAGAAGGATGAAAGTATTGCGTATTCTGAGCGGAATGCGTCCCAGCGGCCGGCTGCACATCGGTCACTTGAGCGTGCTCTCCAACTGGCTGCGGCTGCAGGAAGAACACGAGTGCTTCTTTTTTGTGGCCGACTGGCACGCCCTGACCACCGCTTTTGACGATCCGGGCTCCATCGAAGAAAACACCCGGGAGATGCTGGCCGACTGGTTGGCGGTGGGGATTGACCCGGAGCGGAGCACCGTCTTTATCCAGTCCCGGCTCCTTGAGCACGCCGAACTGCACCTCTTGCTCTCGATGATCACCCCCCTGTCCTGGCTGGAGCGGGTGCCGACGTACAAAGACCAGGTCCAGCAACTGGCGGTGAAGGGAAAGGACATCACCACGTACGGCTTTTTGGGCTACCCGCTGTTGCAGACGGCGGACATCCTGATGTACCGGGCCGACGCGGTGCCGGTCGGACAGGACCAACTGCCGCACCTGGAGCTGTCACGGGAAGTGGCCCGCCGTTTCAATCACTTGTACGGGAACCTCTTTCCCGAACCGCAGGCGCTGCTGGCGGAGGAGTCCTTGCTCCCGGGCGTGGACGGCCGGAAGATGAGCAAGAGCTACGAGAATGAAATCAGCCTGAGTGCCGTTCCGGAACTGATTGAGAAACGCGTGCGGATGATGGTCACCGACCCGGCGCGCATCCGCAAGAACGATCCCGGCCACCCGGAGGTTTGCGACGTATACACCTACCAGGAACTCTACAACCGCGACCTGGTCGCCGAAATAGCCGCGTCCTGCCGGGCGGGCACCGTGGGGTGCGTGGCCTGCAAGCTCCAGCTCGCCGGGAGTCTCACCGCATACCTGAAGCCGGTCCGGGAACGGCGGGAGGCGCTTCTGGCCCAACCCGGGGTGATCGACGCCGTAATCGAACGCGGTACCGAAAAGGCCCGGGCGGCCGCCCGGGAGACCATGCGCCTGGTGCGCCGGGCGCTGGGCCTCTGACCCGCCCAGAATTGAAGATTAACTTTGGATGTTCCGGCTCCGCGCAAAGGGCCGGATATTTTTTCGGCGCTTTCCGGGAAAACTGCAAGAAATGGCAGCAGGGATAAAAACCGGCAAGCCGGAGGCGAACCCTTGAATGACGGCCATCATTGTGACCGGCGCCGTGGTCTTGGTCTTGGTTCTGGTACCTTTGTCCCGGATCAGGGTGCACTTAAGGTTCAAGCGCCGCGGTGAGGACGACCGGATCAGAGTGGGCGTGGCCTGGCTGAAGTACCTCCGCTACTCGCTCGATGTGGCCCTGGTGGACCTGCTGGTGCAAAGCCGTCCCGGGATACGGTTCGAAACAAAAAAAGGCCTGCCCGAAACGGTGCCCGCGGGAGACCCCGAAGAGACGACCGTTCCTTTCGGCTCTTTGTTCGCGGTCTACAAAAAATACGGGGGCTATCTGTTCGCCCTCTTTTATCTGGCCGGGCGGACCCGGATCAGGCGTTTTTGCTGGTACACCGAGATCGGTACCGGAGAAGTCCACCATACCGGGCTGGCCGTCGGTGTGGCTTGGGCCGCCAAGGGTACGCTGGTGAGCGGACTTTACGCTCTTTGCGCGCCGGCCGCGAAGCCGGAGTTGGCGGTGTTCCCGGACTACGAGCACCGCCGGTTCCGTACTTCCCTGGACTGCATATTCGACGTGCGCATCGGCCATATTATGATGACAGGCCTTAAGGTTTTATGGCGCAGCAGGGGGGAAAGGATATGGCAATGGAACCGCACCCCATCGAAGGACTTATGAGGACCGCGATGGAGAGCATAAAAGAAATGATCGACGTGAACGTCGTGGTCGGTGATCCGGTGGAAACACCGGACGGAACGGTGGTGATCCCGGTTTCCCGGGTCGCCCTGGGCTTCGCCGCCGGTGGCGCTGAGTTCGAGGTCGACAAGGGTGAAGAGGAGACCGTGTTCCCGTTCGGCGGCGGCAGCGGCGCGGGTGTGTCCGTGCAGCCGGTGGGTTTTCTGGTCATCGGCAAGGACCAGGTGCGCCTGATCCCGGTGGACGCCAACGTAATCGCCGACCGCCTGATCGACTTGGCGCCGCAGGTGCTGGACAAGATCGACGCCCTGATCAAGCGTTCGGAGCCGAAGAAAGAGCAACCGCCGCAGTAGAGCAAGTCCGGCTGTGTGACCCGCTGGTGAACACAGGCCGGCTTGCAGGCCGGTGGTCCTGTACGGTACGACGCTTGGGATCCGTCCTCGGCCCGCTCGTTAACACGGGTTGACTTTTTTTGCCCCCGCGGTAGGGAGAAACCCGCCAGGCCCGCGCGTGGACGGGTTCTACCCTTTTCGCGCCCCTCATAGTAATTCGTTAGTTGACAAGGGAGGGGAGGGAGAGCATGGTCAACTACGTGTGGCTTGCGCTGATGCTGTTGGGGATTCTGGCGGCGGGCCTAAACGGCCGGATCGAGATAGTGACCAAGGCGGCTCTGGAAGGGGCGCAACTGGCGGTAAAGACAGCGTTCGGGCTGATCGCGGTTATGGCCTTCTGGCTGGGGGTCATGAGAATCGCCGAACAAGCCGGGCTGGTGCGGGTACTGGCTTTCCTGGTCCGGCCGCTGGTCCGCGTCCTTTTTCCGAGCGTGCCCAGGGACCATCCGGCCGTAGGGGCGATGGTGATGAACTTAAGCGCGAACATCTTAGGACTCGGCAACGCCGCTACGCCGATGGGGCTGATCGCGATGCAGGAGCTTCAAAGACTGAATCCGTATCCGGACCGGGCTTCGGACGCGATGTGCACTTTTCTGGCGCTGAACACCGCCTGCCTGACGCTGATTCCTTCAACGGTCATCGGGATCCGGGCGCTGTACGGCTCGGCTGAACCGGCCGCGGTGGTGGGCACCACCATTTTCGCCACGGCTTGCGGCATGACGGCCGCCATCCTGGCCGACCGTTTCTTCCGGGGGGTTTACAGGGCCCGGGGTGATCGACTATGCTAGAGCTGGTCGGGGCCGTCTCCAAATGGGCTATTCCGGTCTTCCTCGCCGTGGTCCTGATTGCGGGGGCCGGCCGCCGGGTCCGGGTGTTCGAGGCCTTTGTGGAAGGCGCCGAGCAAGGATTTGGAATGGCGGTCAAGCTCATTCCCTATCTGGTGGCGATGGTGGTCGCCATCAGCGTTTTCCGGGCCTCGGGCGCCATGGACTCCTTCGTGGGGCTGATCGCCCCGCTGCTTGCTTTGGTCGGCGCGCCGGCGGAGATTGTGCCCCACGCCCTGATGCGTCCACTTTCCGGGGGCGCCGCCCTGGGGATCGCCGCCGAACTGATCGAAAAACACGGACCCGACAGTTTCATCGGACTGCTGGTCTCAACGATGCAGGGTTCGACCGACACCACCTTCTACGTGCTGACACTGTATTTCGGGGCCGTGGGGGTGAGGCGGTACCGCTACGCCGTGGCCTCCGGCCTGACGGCGGATTTGACCACCCTCCTGGCGTCCCTCTTCATCGTGGGCCTCGTTTTTGGAGGTTAGAGCGGCGGGAAACCGGGCAAGGTGAAGCCAGGCCGGGGATGAACCGTTTGGTGAGGCTGCACAAGTACCATATATCAGAGTCAATAGGCGTTGATAGTTATTCGGGGTGAACCGTTTGGTGAGGCTGCACAAGTACCTGGCGGAGGCCGGCGTCGCCTCGCGCCGCGCCTGCGAGGAGCTGATCCTGGCCGGGCGGGTGCGGGTCAACGGCCGGGTGGTCCACGAATTGGGGACCACGGTCGATGGCTTTCAGGACCGCGTGGAGGTGGACGGCCGCGAAGTCCGGCCCGAGGCCAAGGTTTACGTTTTGTTGTACAAGCCCCGGGGCTACGTGACCACGGCCCGGGATCCCCAGGGAAGGCGAAAAGTCACGGACCTGGTGGCGGGAGCGGGCGGGCGGGTCTTTCCGGTCGGCCGCCTGGACTACGACAGCGAGGGTCTCCTGCTGCTGACCAACGACGGCGACCTGGCCTACCGCCTTACCCATCCCCGTTTCCACGTCCCGAAGACCTACCGGGTGGTGCTGGACCGCACGCCCGGACCAGCGGCGCTCGGTGCGATCGAGCGCGGCGTTCGCCTGGAGGACGGCCCGACGGCGCCGGCCGAAATCCGCCTGCTTGGGGGTGACGGCGGGGAGGCGCTGGTGGAGATGACCATTCACGAGGGCCGGAAACGCCAGGTGCGGCGGATGTGGGCCGCCCTGGGCTTTGAAGTCAAGAGGCTCAAACGCGTGCGGATGGCCGGCCTCGAACTCGGGAGACTTGAGCCCGGCGGCTGGCGGCACCTGCAGCCGTCCGAGCTGCAAAGCTTAAGGAAACTGGTGAG
This sequence comes from Bacillota bacterium, assembly GCA_040757205.1. Taxonomy (NCBI): domain Bacteria; kingdom Bacillati; phylum Bacillota; species Bacillota bacterium. The sequence goes on along the minus strand of JBFLXL010000007.1, from coordinate 33,079 downwards.
TTTGGCGTAAACCCGGCAGGATTTCCATTAATCGACTAGAATTGACTTTTTGGAAGAAGAGGCAATGGACGCGAAGGAGGGAGGCCTGTTGGTACGGACCCAAACGGGCCAGGAACTGGTGGAAGCGGAACTGCGGGTCAGGGTGCGTCTGGACTTCAAAGGCGTGTCCCGCCCGGGGAAGCTTTTCTTTGGGGGGAAACCGACGGAGAAGGTGGCGGAGGAGACCCGCGAACAGCAGCTCGCCCTTTTCCGGAACGTTCCGGTACAGGGAATAAGAATCGAGGATATCAGTTTGGGCGGGGAAATTTACACCGTGTTCGACGAACAGGGCAACGTTGAGGTAGCGTATGCTCCGGCCGAGCTGACCCTGGTGGCCGATACCGTTGAGGATCTGGTACGGTTCGTGGTGCGCGATGATTTTCGCCGGATCGAGGTCCTGGAACCCGCCAACGTGGTATTAAGGCGCCTCGATGTCGAGCGGTTGATGTTTCGGGTCAATGAGGAAAACAAGGCGGTGCAGCGCATGTTGGAGCGGAAATACGCGCGTTGACGCCGATCCAGAGGAGGTTTAAGCAGGAATATATGAGTCCGGTACGCGGAATCCGCGGCGCAAACACCGTCGAGGACAATACCCGGGCAGCCATTTTCCAGGCTACGCGGGAACTGCTGGAGACCGTGGTCCGGGACAACGAGCTCCAGTTGGAGGATATCGTCAGCGTGTTTCTAACGCTTACTCCGGATCTGGACGCCGACTTTCCGGCGACGGCGGCCCGGGACATGGGCTGGGACCGGGTTCCGCTCCTGTGCGCCACCGAGATCAATGTTCCGGGAGCCATGCCCCGTTGCCTGCGTGTCCTGATGCACGTCCACACCGGCCGCTCCCAGAACGAGATCAAACATGTGTACCTGGGCCGGACGGCCGCTTTGCGTCCGGACCTCTCTCAATGATGATCTCCGCCTTCCCCTGGGGGTTGACCAATGCGTAGAGTCCCTGTTTCAGCCTTGGTCCCGGGCATGCGGATCGCCAGGGAAGTAGCGGGAGGCCACGGTGAGGTCTACCTCCAAACCGGAGTCATCCTCACGCCAGGGTACATCCGCAAGCTGGCTGAACTCGGCTTTGTGTCCGTATATGTGCGCGATGCTTTGCTGGGTGATCTCCACGTAGCCCAAGCCGAGGACGTAGTGCGCGATGAAACCCGGCGCGAAGCAGTCAGCGGAGTTGCTAACCTCCTCCGGGAAACGGCGGAGTCCGGGGCCAAGGTGATTGAGCCGCCGAGAGAACTGGCCCGGACGGTCAGTGACATGGTGAGTCAAGTTGTGGAGAACCCCTCCCCAACCATCAACATCTACGACCTCCGTGCCCAAAATGAGTATTTGTACCACCACTCAGTCAATGTCTGCGCCCTGGCGCTGGTTATCGGCGCGCAGATCGGCCTCTCCCGGCGTGAGCTGTATGAACTGGGAATCGGAGCGCTGATGCACGACGTGGGGAAGATCAGAGTTCCCGCGGAAATCCTGGACAAGCCCGGAAAACTGAGCGCGGAGGAGTTCGATCTGGTTAAGAAACACACGCTGCATGCCGAGGAGTTGCTTCAGAACAATCCCCCGGCGGCGGCGTTGGCCGGTATGCATCACGAGCGGCTGAACGGCGAGGGTTACCCAAGAGGGCTGAAGGCAGGGGAGATCCCGCCGCTGGTCCAGATTGTCGGCATTGCCGATCTGTTCGACGCCCTGACGGCCGACCGGTGCTACCGGAAGGCCTACCGTCCGGACCAGGCTCTGGAGATGCTGCTGGGGGCCGGAGATTTCTGGTTTGACTTCGATCTGGTACGTGCTTTTGTGGTCAACGTGGCGGCCTACCCGGTCGGCACACTGGTGGAACTGAACTCCAGGGAGATCGGTGTGGTGGTGAGCACGCCCAAGGGGTTCCCGACCCAACCGGTGGTGCGCGTGTTTGTCGCGGCTGATGGTGGTTGGCTGGGCGACGCGCATGATGTCTCCACCCTGGACAAATGCCTGTTTGTAGCCAGGGTGTTGGACGAGGAAGAGATCTCTTTCATCAAGAAGGCTTTGCACAGCGGGCAGGCTTAAAGCCAAAAAACGGAGATGGCCTATCGATGCGAAAGGTACCGGTGAACTACCTTGAACCGGGAATGCGGCTGGCGCGGCCGGTCCTGGGCACCGGCGGCGAGGTGTATTTGGCGGCCGGTGTCACTTTAAGCAGGAAGTACATTCAACGGCTGGAGAAGATCGGCTTTAGCTCCGTTTATGTGGAGGACCGCCTGCTTGACGGGGTGTTCGTGCAGGACGTTATATCGGATAAGACCAGACGGGACGCCATAATGCAGGTCCGAAAATCGCTCATGGAATGGTCCAGGCCCGGAACAAAAGCGATCAATGTTACTCAGGACATTACCCGGGTAGCGGACGCCATTGTCGGCGACTTATTGAAAAACCCCTTCTCCACCGTCAACCTGGTCGATATTCGTACCGAGGGAGCGTACCTCTTTCACCACTCGGTAAACGTGTGCGTGCTGGCCGTCCTCGCCGGAATAAACTATGGGCTCCAAAGAGAACAACTGATCAATCTCGGGGTGGGCGCTCTGCTGCACGATGCCGGGAAAGTACGGGTCCCCGCCGAGATCTTGAACAAGCCGGGATCGCTGACGGCTGACGAGTTTGACCAGGTCAAGCTGCATTGCGCCCACGGGCGGGATATCCTCGGTGGACACCCGGCTTCCAGCGTCATTGCTTACGCCCATCACGAGCGTTACAACGGGGGAGGTTATCCTCTTGGACTCAAGGGAAGGGACATCAACTACCTCGCTCAGATGGTGGGGATAGCCGACATTTACGACGCGCTCACATCCGAACGGTGTTACCGCAAGGCGCACGCGCCCCACGACGCTCTGGAATTAATCGCCGGTTCGGGGAACTGGTGGTTTGACACCAGGTTGGTGCATAACTTCGTGCGCTGCGTGGCGGCCTATCCTACGGGAACTTTGGTCGTGCTGAGTTCCGGGGAAGTCGGGGTCGTAGTCGACACCCCGCAGGCGCATCCCTTCTTCCCTAACGTGCGGATACTGCTCAACGCCCAGAGGCGAAAGGTGCTTCCTTACACCCGGTCGACCGTGCAGGAAAACCTGTGGGTCAGCCGGGTCTTGGACGACGAGGAAGTTCGGACCATCCGGCAAACGTTGGGGGAAATCTTCCAAAACGATTGACAACTCCGCCCGGGTGTGGTATTTATACGAATGTAACCAACCGGTTCGGTAATTGGGACCAGCGTAGCGGAGACAGGGCGAGATAGATGAGCTGAGTTGAGCCTGGTGCGCAAGACCTTGCCGGCGCTCTTCTGAGTGTCGGTTTTTGTATTTTGGGAAGGAGGCGCGGCCTTGAGCGCGGTAAACCCCTCCATCGAACAATACCGGATGCTGGCGGAGACAAATAACCTGATTCCCGTTTTTCAGGAATGGACCATCGACATGGAGACCCCGATTTCCATTTTCAAGCGTCTAGAGCCCCAAGGCCCGTGTTTCTTGCTGGAGAGCGTGGAGGGTGGCGAAAGCCTGAGCCGGTACTCCTTTATGGGCTTCGATCCCTTGTGGACGCTGGAATTGAAGAACGGTGCGGGCGTGATGCGCAGCGCAGCCGGCGAAGAGGCGGTGAGCGGTCATCCCCTCGATATCCTGGCCCGTACGTTGGGGCAGTACCGCTGTCCCGACCTTGATCTGCCCCGGTTTTTCGGCGGCGCCGTCGGGTATTTCGGCTATGACCTGGTCCGCCACCTGGAGCGGCTGCCGGCGAGCGCCCCGGACAACCTCGGTCTTCCGGACTGCAGCGTGATGTTCCCGGAAACGGTGTTGATTTTCGACCACGTCCAGCACACCCTGAAAGCGGTGGTGAACACCATGGTCGGCGATAATCCCGATGCCTCCCACGCGCGAGCCTGTGCCCGGATTCAACGCCTGCGGGAGACCCTGGACGGACGGTTTCCGGAATACGGCGGCCTTCCGGCCACGGGGAACGGGCAGCTTCGGGTGGTGGCGGAGACCACCCCGGAGGCCTTTAAGGCCGCGGTGCGCCGGGCCAAGGAGTACATCGCCGCGGGAGAAATACTACAAGTGGTTCTATCCCTGCGGCTGCGGGTTCCGCTGCAAACACCGCCCTTTGAAATGTACCGGAGGCTCCGGATCATCAATCCCTCGCCGTACCTGTTCTACCTGGACCTGGGCTCCGCCACGGTGGTCGGCGCCTCTCCGGAGATGCTGGTCCGGGTGGAGGGCGGCGCGGTGCGGACCAGGCCGATTGCCGGAACCCGCCCCCGGGGCGCCGGCCGGGCCGGCGACCTGGCCTACGAGGAAGAACTGAAAGGGGACGCGAAGGAGCGGGCGGAGCACCTGATGTTGGTCGACCTGGGCCGGAATGACCTGTCCCGGGTGTGCGCACCCGGTTCGGTGCAAGTCCCCCTGTTTATGGCCGTGGAGCGCTATTCTCACGTGATGCATCTCACCTCGGAGGTCCGGGGGACCCTTGAGTCCGGACGAACCGCCCTGGAGGCGCTGGGGGCCGTGTTCCCCGCGGGCACGGTAAGCGGCGCGCCGAAGGTGCGGGCCATGGAGATCATTGAGGAACTTGAACCCTCCCGCCGCGGTATCTACGCCGGGGCGGTCGGTTACCTGGGATTGACCGGGAACCTGGATACCTGTATCGCCATCCGCACCGCCGTCGTCCGCGACGGCCAGGTCTATATCCAGGCCGGGGCGGGCATCGTCGCTGATTCCGATCCGGACCGCGAGTACCAGGAAGTGATGCACAAGGCATCCGCCTTGATTCGGGCGGCACAGGGGGCCTTAACGTGATTCTGATGATTGACAATTACGACTCGTTCACCTACAACCTGGTGCACTACCTGGCGGAATTGGGCCGGGAGGTGCGGGTGGCGCGCAACGACACCGTCAGGCTGGCGGAAGTGGACGCCCTGGCGCCGTCGGCGATCGTGATTTCTCCCGGGCCGGGATCCCCCGACAGCGCCGGGATATCACTGGAGCTGGTGAAGCATTGCGCCGGCCGGATTCCGATCCTGGGCGTTTGCCTGGGCCACCAAGCGATCGGTCAGGCCTTCGGTGGGCGGGTGATCAGGGCGGCACGCCCGATGCATGGAAAAACGTGCCCGGTTGAACACGACGGAAAGTCGATTTTCCGGGGATTGCCCTCGCCCTTCACGGCCACGCGATATCATTCCCTGATCGTGGACGCGGGGAGCCTGCCGCCCTGTCTCGAAGTGAGTGCCCGCTCACCCGAGGGGGAAATCATGGCCTTGCGACACCGCCGCCATCCGGTCGAGGGAGTGCAGTTCCACCCGGAATCGATTCTGACCGAATGGGGACGGGAGTTGCTTGCCAATTTTCTCGGTCTGGAGACGGGCCGGAGGGGAGGGTTTCGGAATTGATCCGGGAAGCGCTGCAGAAACTGGTCGGCGGGGAGGACCTGGAGCAGCACGAAGCGGAAGCGGTCATGGCCGACATTATGGACGGCCGGGCCACGCCCGCGCAGATCGGCGCGTTGCTGGCCGGGCTGCGCCTGAAGAGAGAGACGGCGGCGGAAATCAGGGGCTTCGCCCTGGCGATGCGGGCGCGGGCCGAACCGGTGCCGACGCGGCACGAACTGGTGGCCGACACCTGCGGTACCGGCGGTGACGGCGCCCAGACTTTCAATATCTCCACCACCGCCGCCTTCGTCGTGGCCGGCGCCGGAGTGCCGGTGGCCAAACACGGCAACACGGCGGTCTCCAGCCGGTGCGGCAGCGCGGACGTCCTGCGCCATCTGGGGGTGAACCTGGACTTGACCCCGGCCGAGATGGGAGCCTGCCTCGACGAGGTGGGGATCGCCTTTCTTTTCGCGCCGCACCTGCACCGGGCTATGCGGCACGCTGCCGGACCGCGGCAGGAACTCGGCATCCGGACCGTGTTCAACATCCTGGGGCCGCTGACCAACCCGGTGCGCCCCCGGATTCAGGTGCTGGGGGTGTTCGACCCGGCGGTCGCGGAGTTGGTGGCCGATGCCCTGTGCGGCCTGGCCGTGGAACGCGCATTTGTGATCCACGGAGCCGCCGGTCTTGATGAGGTATCCCCGGCCGGCCCGGCCAAGGTCTGGGAAGTGCGCCCCGGTTCGGTGCGGGCGGGGGTCCTTGACCCGGCGGAACTGGGGTTTGCCCGGGCCGGTGTCGAGTCACTGTCCGGCGGTTCCCCGCCGGACAACGCCCGGATCACGCTGGAAATCCTGCAGGGCACCTCCGGGCCGCGGCGGGACGCCGTGCTGTTAAACGCGGGCCTGACGCTTTTGGCCGCGGGCCGGGCCGGGGACATGGCCCAAGCGGTGCGCCTCGCGGCCGAGTGCTTGGATTCCGGGGCGGCCCGGGAGCGATTGACGCGACTGATTGAATTTACGGGGCGGGGAAAAGCATGCTGGACCAGATAATCGCCTCCAAGCGTAGCGAGGTGGAGACGCTGCGGCGGAGAACGTCACTGGCGGCCTGGCGGGAGGCGGCCGCCGCCGCGCCGCCCACCCGGAGCCTCAGCCGGGCGCTGCGGGCGCAGCCCGGGGTGTCCCTGATCGCCGAAGTTAAGGGCCGTTCCCCTTCGGCCGGAGTGATCCGGGCCGCCTTCGACCCGGTGGAAATCGCCGGCCTTTACGAGGGCGCCGGGGCCGCCGCCGTTTCCGTGCTTACGGACCGCACCTATTTCGGCGGCCGTCCGGAATACCTTTCGGCAATCCGGCAAAGCGTGGCCCTGCCGCTGTTGCGCAAGGATTTCATCATCTCCGGGCACCAGGTTTACGAGTCCCGCGTGCTGGGCGCGGACGCGGTCCTGTTAATCGCCGCCGCCCTGGACGACCACGAACTGAAAGACCTCATGGAACTGACCGTGGCGCTTGGCATGGAGCCTCTCGTCGAAGTCCATACCCCGGGGGAGCTGGAGCGCGCCACCGCTGCGGCGGCGAGTCTGGTGGGGATCAACAACCGGGACCTGGGCACTTTCCGGACCGATCTCAAGCACACCCGGGAATTGGCGGCCCATCTGCCGGCCGGGGTGACCAAAGTCAGCGAGAGCGGCATCCGCACCCGGGAGGACATGCTGACGCTGGCGGCCTGGGGTGTGGACGCCGCCCTGGTGGGGGAGGCCCTGATGCGGGCCGGCGACATCGGGGCCCGCGTCCGGGAACTCCTGGGGACGGCCTGATGGTTCAAGGACGCCGTATGCCGGGCTTATTGAATGAGCAAGCGACATGCAAGAACAAAGCCGCCGCAGATGTGGCACTCGTACAACAGGCTTATTGAATGAGGAAGCGACAGGAGAAATCAAGGAGGGCGGCACCACAAGTGAATAAGTCAAATGCCTGGCACCTGGGAGGCGATGACCCTGGTTAAAATCTGCGGGATTACCAACCTTGATACCGCCCTGGCGGCGGCGGCCGCCGGCGCAGACGCCCTAGGCTTCGTGTTCGCTTCGGGGAGACGCCGGGTCGCACCGGAAACGGCACGCGACATCATCCGGAGACTGCCCCCGGAAGTGCTCACCGTGGGGGTTTTCGTGGACGAAGATCCGGAAACGGTCCGTGGAATCGCTGCGTACTGCGGGCTGGGGGCGCTCCAATTCCACGGGCGGGAAAGTCCGGACTACTGCCGGGATTTTCAGGTGCGGGTAGTCAAAGCTTTCGGGGTGACCAGGAGTTCCGCCGGGGACCTGGAGCGGGACAGCGCCGCGTATCCGGTCTGGGCGCTGTTGCTGGACACCGCCGCAGGGGGGCGGCCGGGCGGCACGGGGCGGGTGTTCGACTGGCGGCTCGTGGAGTCCCTGAAGTTCTCCCGGCCGGTCATTCTGGCGGGGGGCTTGAATCCCGAAAACGTCCAGGCGGCGATCACCGCCGTCCGCCCTTACGGGGTGGACGTTTCCACGGGGGTCGAAACCGGGGGGGTCAAAGACCCGGAGAAAATTCGCCGTTTCATTACACTGGCAAGGGAGGCGGGATGATGCTGCCGGATGAGAAGGGGTACTACGGCGCTTTCGGGGGCCGCTACGTTCCCGAGACACTCATGTCGGCGCTTGAGGAGTTGGGGCAGGCCTATCAGAGCGCCCGGGCGGACGAGCGGTTCCAGCAGGAGATCGACTACTACCTGAGTCACTATGTGGGCCGGCCGAGCCCCCTGCACTTCGCCGCGAACCTGAGCCGTTACGCCGGAGGCGCCCGTATCTACCTCAAGAGGGAGGACTTGAACCATACCGGGGCGCACAAGATCAACAACACCCTCGGCCAGGCGCTGCTGGCCCGGCGGATGGGGAAAAAGCGGCTCATCGCCGAGACGGGCGCCGGACAGCACGGCGTGGCCACCGCTACGGCGGCCGCGCTGTTTGGGTTTTCCTGCACCATCTTTATGGGCGTCGAGGACGTGCGGCGTCAGGCGCTGAACGTGTTCCGGATGCGGCTTTTGGGCGCCGAGGTGGTTGAGGTGGCCGCGGGGAGCAAAACCCTGAAAGACGCGATGAACGAGGCCATCCGCGATTGGGTGACCAACGTGGAACACACCTACTACCTGATCGGTTCGGTGGCCGGGCCCCACCCGTACCCTTTGATGGTCCGGGAATTCCAGTCGGTGATCGGGAGGGAGACGCGCCGGCAGGCCGTTCGGCTGACCGGTGGTCTGCCGGACTACGTGGTGGCCTGCGTTGGCGGGGGCTCGAACGCCATGGGCATGTTCTCGGAGTTCCTGGGGGAACCGAAGGTGTGTCTGGTCGGCGTGGAGGCCGGGGGGCTCGGCCCGGAAACGGGCCGCCACGCGGCGACCCTGTCCCGCGGTCGGCCGGGGGTGCTGCACGGTTCGCTGAGTTACCTGTTGCAGGATGACCACGGCCAGGTGCTGCCGGTGCATTCGGTCTCCGCCGGGCTGGACTACCCGGGGGTGGGCCCGGAACTGAGCTATCTAAAAGATTCGGGCCGGGTCCTCTTCACCGCCGCCACGGACGCCGAGGCGTTGGACGCTTTCCGGCTGCTCTGCCGGACGGAGGGCATCCTGCCCGCGCTGGAAAGCGCCCACGCCGTCGCCGAGGCGGTGAAGCTGGCCCGGACGCTGACGCCGGCGGCGTCGATCGTCGTCAACCTCTCGGGCCGGGGGGACAAAGATGTCGAGACGGTGGCGGGGGAGGTGCGGCCATGAGCGGCGGGCGGATCGCCGTCGCCTTCGAGCGGCTGCGCGAGCGGGGGGAAAAGGGGCTTATCACCTTTGTAACTGCCGGCTACCCGGATTTGGAGACGACCAGGAGCCTGGTGCTGGCGATGGCGGATTCGGGATCCGACGTGATTGAACTAGGGGTGCCGTTTTCCGACCCGCTGGCGGACGGTCCGGTGATCCAGCGGGCCTCACAGGCCGCGCTGGCAACGGGTACAACCCTGGCCGCGATCCTGGCGCTGGTACGGGAACTGCGGCGGGAGACCGATGTTCCTTTGGTGCTGATGAGTTATTTCAATCCCATTCTCAGCTTCGGGCCGGAGCGGCTGGCTTCCGCTGCCGCCGGGGCCGGCGCCGACGGCCTGATCATCCCGGACCTGCCGCTGGAAGAAGCCGGCCCGGTGCTCGCCCTGGCGGATGAATACGGGCTGGACCTGATCCCCCTGGTGGCGCCGACCTCCACGCCACGCCGGATCGCCGCGATCGCCGCGCAAGCCCGGGGCTTCGTGTACTGCGTGTCGGTGACGGGCGTGACCGGTGCGCGGGCCGGCTACTCCGAAAAGCTGGCGGGGGTGTGCCGGACGGTGCGGGAGCATACCGGACTGCCGGTCGCGGTCGGCTTCGGCATCGCCCACGGAGACCAGGTGCGCGCGCTGGCTCCCCACGCCGACGCTTTGATCGTGGGCAGCGCCGTCATCGAATTGATCCAAGGCACGGATAAGAACGGGAGCGTCAACAGAGTGGGGAGTCTGGTGCTTGAACTGAAACAAACACTACGGAAATTATAGGTTGCGTGCCTCCGGGGTTGGTGGTAACATTTTTTATAAACTATTTCGGAGCCGCAAGATGTATCCTTAGTCGACAAAGAGGTTCCGTCCCGGGGAGGGAGTCGGTTGTCTGAACTGGCGCGGGGGAACATCCTGGACCTGGCGGTGTACCGGCCGGGCAAGCCCATTGAGGAAGTACAGCGGGAACTCGGCCTCACGGAGGTCGTGAAGCTGGCGTCGAACGAAAACGCCGTCGGAGCGTCCCCGGAAGTAATCGAAGTTCTGAAAAACGCCGCTTACGGGGTACACTATTATCCCGACGGGTCGAGCTACCGGTTGCGGCAGGCGTTGGCCGAATTTTACGGCCTCGACCCCGGGCAAGTACACCTGGGCAACGGTTCCAATGAAATCGTCCAGCAGATTTCCCTGGCTTTTCTGGATCCGGGTGACGAAGCACTGATGCCTGTTCCCAGTTTTCCGCGCTACCAGCCGCTGGCCCGGATGATGAACGCCGTGCCGGTGGAGGTGCCGCTTAAGGACGACACCCTGGACCTGGAGGCCATGGCCGCGCGCCTGAACTCGCGCACCAAGCTGGTGTACATCTGCAACCCGAACAACCCGACCGGCACCATCGTCGGCCGCGCGGAACTGGACCGTTTTATGGGCGTTGTGCCCCGGCGCTGCCTGGTGGTGCTGGACGAGGCCTATTTCGAGTACGTTGACGACCCGCGCTACCCGGACGGGCTGGCCTACGTCGCCGCTCTTCCTAATGTGGTCGTGCTGCGCACTTTTTCCAAGATGTACGGGCTGGCCGGGCTGCGTGTCGGCTACGCCGTGGCGCGGCCGGGGATCGTGGACTGCCTGGAGCGGGTGCGCGAACCGTTTAACGTGAACAGCATGGCCCAGGAAGCAGCGGTCGCCGCATTGGCCGGCCAGGCCCACGTGGAGGCGCTCCGGAAGCTGAACCGGGAGGAAAAGGAATACCTTTACCGTGAATTGGTCCGGATGGGGTTGCCCTATGTGCCTACCGAGGCGAACTTCATCCTGTTTGACGTCGGCCGGGACGAAAAAGCGGTGTTTCAAGGCCTATTGCGCCGGGGCGTCATTATTCGGGGTGGGTTCGGTTATCCCACCCGCCTGAGGGTCACCATCGGCACCCGCGACCAGAATCGAAAGTTCATCAAAGCCCTGGAAACGTTTCTGGAGGAGGAGTAAAGGATGGTCATTGTAATGCACCATGAGGCGAGCGAAGCTGAGATTGAGTCTGTCGTGAAGAGAATAGAGTCGGCCGGCTACCGGGCCCACCTTTCCCGCGGGGTGGAGCGGACGATTATCGGGGCCATCGGCGACGAGACCATCCTCGGGGACGCCGGGATCGAACTCCTGCCGGGGGTGGACAAGGTCATCCCGATCATGGCCCCGTACAAACTGGCCAGCCGGGTGATGAAATCCGAGCGCACGGTGGTCGCCATCGGGGACGTGACCATCGGCGGCGACACCGTCCAGGTGATGGCCGGCCCGTGCGCGGTGGAAAGCGAAGAACAGCTTTTTGAGGTGGCGGAAAGAGTCAGGGAGGCCGGAGCCCGGATTTTGCGGGGCGGCGCCTACAAGCCCCGCACATCCCCTTATGCTTTCCAAGGACTGGCCGAGACGGGGCTTAAGCTTCTGGCCGAGACCCGGGCGCGGTACGGTCTGCTGATCGTGACCGAGGTCATGGACGCCCAGACGCTGCCCCTGGTGGCCGAGTACGCGGACATCATCCAGATCGGCACCCGGAACATGCAGAATTTCTACCTGCTCCGCGAAGTGGGCCGGTACAACAAACCGGTCCTGTTGAAACGCGGCCTGTCGGCCACCATTGAGGAGTGGCTGATGGCGGCCGAGTACATCCTGAACGAGGGGAACCCGAACGTAATCCTGTGCGAACGCGGGATCCGCAGTTTTGAGACCTTTACCCGGAATACCCTGGACCTTTCGGCCGTGCCGATCGTCAAGCATCTCTCCCACCTGCCGGTGGTGGTCGACCCCAGTCACGGCATCGGCAAGTACAAGTTCGTGCCGCCGATGGCCCTGGCCGCCGTGGCCGCCGGGGCCGACGGCCTCCTGATCGAAGTCCACCCCAACCCGTCCGAGGCCTTGTGTGACGGGGCGCAGTCCCTGACCCCGAAGAAGTTTGGGAAGACTATGGTTCAGTTGGCACAAGTCGCGCAGGCAGTCGGGCGGAGAGTCTAGCGGTCAGGTTGCCGGCGTTTAAGGAGAGAGCTTTTTTGTTTAACCAGGTGTCCATTATCGGTGTGGGCCTCATCGGGGGCTCTATCGGCCTGGGTTTAAGGGCCCGGGGATTAGCCCGCACCGTGACCGGCGTCGGCCGCGACCCGTCGCGCCTGCAGGAGGCGCTTGCGCGGGGCGCGGTCGATCATTTCACCACCGACCCCCAAACCGGACTGGCCGGCGCCGAACTGGTGGTCATCGCCGTTCCGGTGGCCAGCATCATCCCGGTGTTGCGCTTGGTGGTGCCGCACCTGCGACCGGGAACCATTGTGACGGATGTCGGGAGCTGCAAAGCGGCGGTGGTGGACGCCGCCGCTCGGATCACTCCCGCCGGGGTGCACTTCGTGGGCGGGCACCCCATGGCCGGTTCGGAGCAGGCCGGGATCGGCGGTGCCGACCGTTACCTGTTTGAGGGCGCGTACTACGTCCTCACTCCCACGCCCCACACTGATAGGCGGGCGTCTGCGCGGGTGCGGTTGATGGCGGAGGGGTTGGGGTGCCGGGTGATCGAGATGACGCCCGGGGAACATGACCGGGCCGTGGCCGCCGTCAGCCACCTGCCGCACCTGTTGGCCTGCACCCTGGTGAATACGGTGGCCGGGATGGAAGGTTCGGAACGGGCGCTGGCGCTGGCGGCCGGCGGCTACCGCGACACCACCCGGGTGGCGGCCGGCAGTCCTCCGATGTGGCTCGACATATTCCTGGCCAACCGGGGGATGCTGAAGGCTCTGCTGCACCGGTTCCGCGAGGAACTGAACGTTATTGAAGGCGCCCTGGATGAAGGCGGGGCGGAAGAAATCACCGCCTGGCTCCAAAAGGCACGGGAGAGCCGGGAAGGCCTGCCGGCCCGGGCGAAGGGATACTTGAAAGACCTCCACGAAATCACCATCACCATTTCCGACCGCCCGGGGACCATTGCCACGGTGGCCTCGCTCCTCGGCCGGCACGAAATAAACATTTCCGACCTGGAGATCCTCCGGGTGCGGGAAGGTGAAGGCGGCACCGTCCGCCTGGCCTTCGGCGCCGCACGGGACCGGGACCGGGCCGCCGAACTGCTGGCCGGCGAAGGGATCCCGGTGACCAGGCACTGACCCCCTTGTAGCATGAGTGACCGGGAAAAAGACTCTGACAGCTTTTCCGGTAGCGGGTGCGTCCGTTGGGCGCCCCAGGGGACTGGCTCGGGCAGAAAAATAGGGGACTGTCCCCCTTTTTCGCCCCGGGGGACTGGCTCGTTTTTGGGCAGGCAATCGAATTGGACCCCGGGCAGTTGATGCAGCCAAAAACGTGCCTGTCCCCCTCGGTGACCAGTCCCCCACGGGGAAAAGGAAGGAAAAAAGGGGCCTGACCCCGTTTCCCCCGTTTCCCCTCGGTGACCCAGAATCCAGTTGAGGCGGTGAGTGTTTTTGACCCTGACCGTTACGCCGGCCCGGGGCCTGCGCGGTGAGATCTGCGTCCCGGGCGATAAATCCATTTCGCACCGGGCGGTAATGCTGGGCTCCCTGGCACACGGGGAAACGGCGGCCACCAATTTCCTGCCCGGGGAAGACTGTCTGGCCACCGTGCGCTGTTTCCGGGCTCTCGGCGTAGAAATCGAGGGGCCGGACAAAGACGCCGTCCGGATCCGGGGCCGCGGGCCCAAGGCCCTGACCGAGGCCCCGGACGTGCTCGACGCCGGCAATTCCGGAACCACTATGCGGCTGATGCTTGGGATTCTGGCCGGGCAGCCCTTTTTTAGCGTGCTTACGGGCGACGCCTCTCTGCGGCGGCGTCCGATGGGCCGGGTGACCGGGCCGCTCCGGGAGATGGGCGCGACCATATTGGGCCGCGACAACGCTAATCTGGCGCCGATCGCCGTGACCGGGGGCCGGCTTTCGGGCCTCAAGTATTGGCTTCCGGTGGCCTCGGCCCAGTTGAAATCGGCCCTGCTCCTGGCCGGGCTGTTTGCGGACGGGCCGACGGAGATCACGGAGCCGGTGGCGACCCGGGACCACACCGAGCGGATGCTGAACGCCTTCGGGGCGCGGGTGGCGCGCCGGGGCCGAGTAGTGACGGTATCTCCCTCCCCGGATCTCGGCGGGCGTGAAATCAGAATCCCGGGCGACATCTCCTCGGCCGCCTTTTTCATCGTCGCCGCGCTGATTACGCCTGAGAGCGACCTGGTGCTGAAGGACGTGGGCGTCAATCCGACCCGGACCGGAATACTTGACGCCCTGGCGGACATGGGGGCGCGGATCTCCGTGAGCCGGCCCCGGGAAACCGGCGGGGAACCGGTGGCCGACATCCGGGTCCGGTCAAGCGCCCTGCGCGGCACAGTGATTGAGGGGGCTCTGATCCCGAGGCTGGTGGACGAGATTCCCGTCCTGGCGGTGGCCGCGGCGTACGCCGACGGGGAAACGGTGATCCGCGACGCCGCGGAACTCAGGGTAAAAGAGTCCGACCGTTTGACGGCCACCCGCAACGAACTGAGCGGGCTGGGGGCCGATATCGGGGAGACGCCCGACGGCCTGGTAATCCGGGGGCCGCGGCGGCTCACCGGAGGTGAGTGCGAAAGTCACGGCGACCACCGCATCGCGATGGCGGCTGCCGTAGCCGGCCTAGCCGCGTCCGACGTCACCATCATCCGCGATTCCGGCTGTATCGACGTGTCCTTCCCCGGATTCGCCGACGCATTAAATTCCCTGCGCCTCGAATAATATTCAACAACAGTGATTTGACCGACTACCGACTACCAAACATCCGGTCTTTTTATTATTTCGGGAGGAAATATCGCTTGTTTGTCGAAGTACAACCGTAATGTTGGGTGTGCAAAAGGGGGCCGGGGCGATCGGGAGGGGCGTCACTGCTATTGATGGCCCTGCAGGAGCGGGTAAAAGTACGGTAGCTAAAAGGGTCGCGGACAGTTTGGGATTCACCTATGTTGATACCGGAGCTATGTACCGAGGTATCACCCTTCTCGGGATGCGCGCGGGGATAGCTCCCTCGGACAGCGAAGAGAAGTTGACCGAACTGGTCCGGAGCGCCGATCTCAAGTTCGAGGCGGGTTCCGGGGAGGGCTTGCGGGTTCATCTCAACGGAGAAGACGTCACCCGGGCCATCAGGGAGCCCGATGTGTCGCGCCAGGTTTCTTACTATGCCCGTATACCGTCTGTGCGGCAGGTGCTGACCCTTTTGCAGCGTGAACTTGCCGTGGCAGGCGGTATCGTCATGGAGGGCCGGGACATCGGCACGGTCGTTCTGCCGGACGCCGACCATAAGTTCTTTGTAACGGCCAGCCCGCTGGAAAGGGCGCGGCGGCGTTTGAAGGAGCTGAACCAAGAGGGTTACCGGCTTGACCTGGACCGATTGGTGCGCGAGATTGAGGAACGGGACCGGATAGACAGCAGCCGGTCCTTGGCGCCGCTTTGCGTGGCGCCCGACGCCGTCGTCATCGACACCACCGACCTGAGTGTCGACGAAGTGGTGGCGATGATCGTGGCAAAGGTGGGCAATACATAAGTGTTTTATTGGTTCTGCTGGCACCTGTGCCGGACCGTGCTCCTGTTGCTGCGGCGTTGGGAGGTAAAAGGGGCGGAAAACATCCCCCCGTCGGGCGGGTTGATTGTGGCCGCCAACCACAGCAGCTACTGGGATCCGGTGGTGTGCGGGTGTATGATCGGCCGGCGGATCTACTTTATGGCCAAGGCCGAGCTTTTCCGCATTCCCGTGCTGAAGACCATCATTACGGCGTGGGGAACGTTCCCGGTACACCGGGAGACTTTTGACCGGGAGGCGATCCGCACGGCGCTGGGTCACCTCAAGGCGGGACGGGTGGTGGGTATGTTTCCGGAGGGAACCCGGAGCAAGAGCGGTGAACTGCAAAAGCCACACTACGGGGTGGCGTTGGTGGCTTTGAAGGGGGGGGTCCCCATATTGCCGGTGGCCCTCATTGGAACCAAAGGGGTTTTGGGCAAAGTCCGGGTGCGGGTCGGAAAACCGCTCGCGTTTCCGGAATACGCCGGAAAGAAACCCTCAAAAGAGGCTCTGGAGGAGATCAGCAACCGGGTTATGGGGGAGATCGGCACCCTGCTCAAGGCGTGAGGTGAGATAAGAGCGTGGAAGTGAGGTTGGCCACCAAAGCGGGCTTTTGTTTCGGGGTACACCGGGCGATCGATCTGGCGTTGAAAACGGTTCGCGAAACAGCCCCTCCCATTTACAGCTTGGGACCTTTGATCCATAACCCCCAGGTGGTGGCCCATCTCGCCGGACAAGGAATCGAGGTTGTCGAAGAAATCGAAACGGTGCCGCGCGGAACGCTGATCATCCGTTCCCACGGCGTGGAGCCCAAGTTGTTGGAGAAGGCTCAGGAGTTAGGATTCACGGTGGTGGACGCGACCTGTCCCTTCGTGAAGCGTGCGCAACGGCTGGCCTGTGATTTGAACGACTCCGGACACCAGGTGGTCGTGGTCGGTGACCGGAAACACCCGGAGGTAAGGGGGATTGTAGGCTGGACCAACGGCCAGGCCCTGGTGGTGGAGGACCGGGCGGAAGCCGGTGCCCTGCCTTTCTATCCGCGGGTCGGGGTAGTGGCCCAGACCACGCAGCCGCACGCGAACCTGGAGGCGGTGGTGGAGGAGTTGCGTTCCAGGATGGGGGAGGTATTGGTATGCGACACCATCTGCAACGCGGTGGTGGAGCGCCAGAACGCCGCCCTCACGCTGGCCCGACAGGTGGACGTAATGGTGGTTGTCGGGGGCATCAACAGTGCCAACACCCGCAAGCTCACCAATTTGTGCCGCTCGGGCGGCACTCCGACCTACCACATCGAGACCGGAGACCGGTTGCAGCCCGAATGGTTCCAGGGCTGCACGGCGGCCGGCCTGACGGCGGGAGCGTCAACGCCCGATTGGATTATTGAGGAGGTTAAGAGGCGAATGGAAGAATTGTCGGAGAAGGAAGAGGTTGTCGGTCCGGAGGAACAAGTAAACACGGAGCAGGCTGCCGCGAACCGGCAGGAAAACCAGCAGGAAGAGGCCAGAAGTCCGGAGGAAGAACTTAAGACCACACCGGTGCGGTCCCTCAGGAGCGGGGAGATCGTCAGGGGCGTCATCGTCCAGGTCGGTCAGGACGAAGTTTTGGTGGATGTCGGGGCGAAGTCGGAGGGTGTTGTGCCTTTGCGTGAGTTGTCGTGCTATGATGTCAGCTCCCCCGGCGAGGTGGTTCAGGTGGGAGACGAGATAGATGTGTGGGTGGTCAAGGCCGAGGACAACGAGGGCCGGATCATCCTTTCCAAGGGCCGGGCCGACGCGGTCAAGGCGTGGGATACGTTGGACAAGGCCTTTCAAGGCGAGGAAACCGTCAGGGGCGTTGTCCGCGAAGTGGTCAAGGGCGGACTGCTCGTGGACCTGGGTGTGCGTTCATTTCTGCCGGCATCGCAGGTGGAGAGAGGCTACGTGGAGGACTTGAGCCAGTATGTGGGCCGGGAAATTTCCGCCCGGGTCATCGAGCTGAACAAGGCCCGGAAGAAAGTGATCCTATCCCGGAAGGTCCTGCTGGAGGAAGAGTACTCCCGGAAACGGAAAGACACGCTGGAGACCATCCAGGAGGGTGATGTCGTGAAGGGGGTCGTCCGGCGGCTCACCCAGTTCGGCGCCTTTGTGGACATCGGCGGCCTGGACGGTTTGCTGCACATCTCCGAGATTTCCTGGCACCGCATCAACCATCCGTCCGAAGTGCTGAAGGTGGGGGACGAAGTGGAGGTGCAGGTGCTGCGGATCGACCGGGACAATGAGAAAGTGTCGCTGAGCTTGAAACAAGTCTTGCCCAATCCGTGGGAGCTGGTCGCCGAGAATTACCCCGTCGGCAGCGTGGTCAGCGCCCGCGTGGTCCGCCTGGTCCCGTTCGGCGCCTTTGTGGAATTGGAGCCGGGCGTCGAGGGATTGGTACATATTTCCCACCTGGCCGACTGGCACGTGGCCAAGCCGGAGGACGTGATTGCGGAGGGCCAGCAGATAAACGTCAAGGTCTTAAGCGTGGACGACGAAAACAAGCGGATCCGGCTTTCACTGCGGGAAGTGGAAAAAGACAAGGACTACCAGGACACCCAGGGGAGCGGCGAGGTCACCATCGGAGACGTTTTCGGAGACCTGCTTCAGAAGAATTAACCGGTGCTCAAAAAAGCTCAGGAGCCCTGGCGGCAGAACCGCCGGGGCTTTTTCTGTCTTCCCCGGATTGCATATTTTGGACCGGCTGGGGGAGCATACTTTTAATTCAATCGGCTTCCGGAAGGAGCAGGTGCCATGCAGAACTTGCCGGTGGGTATTATCATCCTGATCGTGGTCTCGGTCCTGATTTACCTGGGGGCGGCGCAGCGGGTATTGGACCGCCTCCGGCTGACCGACAGGGCGGCCTTGTTGATCCTCGGCGCCTTGATCGTGGGCAGCCTGATCGACATCCCCTTCACCATCGGAAACATCGCCTTCGCCATCAACATAGGTGGGGCGCTGGTTCCGGTCGGCCTGGCCGTTTATCTCCTCAGCCGGGCGGGCACCGGGGTTGAGGTGGCCAGGGCCCTGGGCGCCGCGCTGATCACCGCGGTGGTGGTGTTCGGGATCGGTTCCTTCTTGTTTACGGGGCTTCCCGAACCGGCAGGCCGTTTCGCCTTTGTGGACATCATCTACGTCTACCCGGTGGTCGCCGCCGTCATCGCTTACGCCGTGGGACGGTCCCGACGCGGGGCCTGGGTCGCGGCCACTCTGGGCGTGCTGCTGGCCGACGTGTTCCACGGGGCGCTTCTGGCGGCCCGCGGCCTGACCGGCTTGGTCCATTTCGGCGGGGCCGGGGTTTTCGACGTAGTAGTAGTGGCTGGTGTACTGGCCGTGCTGCTGGCCGAAATCGTCGGTGAACTCAGGGAGCGCCTCCAGGGCGGCCCCCGGACCGAGGGTCGGGACCCTGCTTTGCTCGTGAACCTGAGAACACCCGGGGAAGATGAGGAGGGCCGGAAAGATGGGACGTAAACTCGTTGTAAGACTCGTCCTGGCGTGCTTCGTGGTCATTCTGGCGGTCATTGGCTATCTGGAATCGGAAAGAGGGCTGACTGCTTTGACCAGGGCGGAGACAATCAGCCTGGATTTTTGCGACCATGAAGCGGGTCGGTACACAACGGTGGTGGATGAGCAAGGCAAGATAATCACCAAGACCAGCCGGCAAGTGTTCTCCGGTGACGAGGTGATCACCGCCCGGGCGGAACACTACCGGGTGGTCCGGGTGGACAACGGCATTGCCGAGGCGCGCCTGTTGGGTCTGGACCGTGACCTTCTGGCCTGGTCGGACTACTTCAGGCGTTACGGCCACGAATTGGCCTTGCCGGCGCAAACACCCCAAGACGCCCGCCGGGGCGGGCTGGACGTGGCCGTCTACCATTCGCACACCATGGAATCCTACGTGCCCGATTCGGGCACGGCTTTCGAGAACCGCGGGGACATCATCGAAGTCGGCCGGATATTCGCGCAAAGCCTGCGGGAACAGGGATTATCCGTGTTCCACGACACCACCAACCACAACCCCCACGACGCCCAAGCCTATGAACGCTCCCGGAAGACGGCGGTACAGTTGCTGGGGCGCGGTCCGGCCGCCCTGATCGACGTGCACCGAGACGGAATCCCGGACCCGGAGTTTTTCCGCGAGCAGATCCAGGGAGAGACGGTCAGCCAGATCCGGCTGGTGGTGGGGCGGCAAAACCCGAAACGGGACGCCAACATCGACTTCGCCCGCCGCCTGATGGCCCGCGCCAACGAAGCAAACCCCAACGTGGTCAAGGAGATCTTCATGGCGCGGGGCAATTATAACCAGGACCTGATTTCCACCGCCATCCTGATCGAGGCCGGCACCCACACGAACAGCAAGTCGGAGGCCAAAGGCGGGGTGTCGCTTTTAGCCGAGGCGGTTCCGGCCGTCCTCGGCGTGGGCCCGGTCGGCCCCGATCAAGCCGGCGGCGGTGCCGGTTGGCGGGTGGCTTTCGGCATTGCGCTAGCGGTCATCCTGGCGGTGGGTGCGTACCTGGTGATCGCGGCCGGAGGCTGGGCGCAGGCCAAAGAGAAGTTGCACCAATTCTTGAGCCGGGAATTTGATTTCGGGCGGTTGGGCCGGCCGCTGAAGCTGAAGGAAAGGACTGACGACGAAAACAAGCCGGATCATTAGCGTAAAGGAGCCGGGTAGTTGAAGTTTCTTTACCACTGTTTTGGGGGCACCCACTCCTCGGTTCTGGCCGCGGCCGTGCATACGGGGATGCTGGCGTCCGGTGAGGCTCCCGCTCCCGACCGGCTTTTGTCTCTGCCTCTTTTCGACAAGCAGGACGGCAATGACTACGGCCGGATCCACTGCTACGGCGTGGATCCGGCCGGAAACCGGGTTTACGTCATGGGACGCCGCAGGCACGGGGCGGAAACCGAAATGATCCTGGCCGGACTGCACTCGGCGTTTGCCATCCAGACCGGACTTAAAGTGGTCGATTCCACCCCGGCCCTGAATTGGAGCATGCAGTTGGGCGGATTTTTGTCCCGGGCCGTCGGGCTGAAGGCCGTCGGGCGGTTTCTGGTCACCCGGGGGTCACGCGCGGCCTACCGGAAAGTGGTTGCGCTGGTGAACGAAGCCAGAAACGAGGTGCCTTGAAAACTGAAGATCTTCTACGTGCATCATACGCCGTTGGCGGGCCTGTTCGCGCTGGAACAAACGGCCGCCCCCGGTGGCGGGAAGACCCGCTCCGACTCGTTGTCCTTTCTGGATCACCACCACCGGTTCATGTACGCCGGGAAGGACGCGCAGGAGCGGGAGGTGTACGCCGTCTGGGCGCGGACAGACCGAACACTGCTTCCCAGGCTGATCGGCACTTTTTGCGGCATGTTTGACATCGGGCCGGAACAGTACGCCGTGCGGCGGATCACCGTGCCGCCGGGGTCCAGGCTGCGGTTGGCGGCCTTCTGTTACCGGATCGGGTTTTACGGGCTCGGCCGCCGGTTGCTGGAACGGTTGGAAAAGGGGCGCTCTTCCCCCCTCCCGGCCGGTCAGCGTTGACGGATGAAAGGAACTGCGGGATAATGCTGGTAGCAAAGGAGGGGCCAGTATTGTCCGAGGGCTTGGTTGTACAGGCCGTACGGCCGGGCAGCATCGCCGCGGAGCTGGAGTTGTCCCCCGGTGACCGGGTCATTTCCGTCAACGGCGCCGCCCTGGAGGATTTGATCGATTACCGGTTCTATTCAACCGACGAGCGGCTTCGCGTACTGGTGGCCAAGCAGGGCGGGGAGCGATGGCTCCTGGAGATCGAGAAGGAATACGACGAGGACCTGGGCTTGAGTTTCGCCGCGCCCATTCCGAAAATGCACCGCTGCCGGAATCGGTGTCTGTTTTGCTTTGTGGACCAAATGCGGCCCGGACTCCGGTCCTCCCTGTACATCAAGGACGACGACTACCGGCTCTCTTTTCTCGAAGGCAACTTCATCACCCTGACCAACGCGGACGAGAGGGACCTAGAGCGGATCGCCGGCCAGCGCTTGAGCCCGCTTTACGTTTCGGTCCACTCCACGAACCCGGCCCTGCGCCGCCGCTTGATGGGTCACCGCCGTGCCGGGGAAATCGGGCGCCAACTGCGGTTTTTGAAGGCGGCCGGCATCGAGGTCCACACTCAGGTGGTGCTTTGCCCGGGCCTCAATGACGGGGATGAACTGGGGCGCACGGTGAAAGACTTGGCGGCCCTTTGGCCGTCGGTCCGCTCGGTGGGCGTGGTTCCGGTGGGCCGGACCCGGTATCGTAAAGGGCTCTACCCGCTCACCGGTTTCACGGTGTCCGGAGCGCGGTCGTTGCTCACGGCGGTTAGCGCCTGGCAGGAGCGTTATCGCGAGCGGTACGGCAATTCCTTTGTGTATGCGGCCGACGAGTTCTTCCTGCTCGCGGGGTGCGACGTCCCCCCCGCCGCGGCCTACGACGGTTTCCCGCAACTGGAGAACGGAGTCGGACTGGTACGGCTCTTCCTGGACGAGTGGGCGCTGGTTGAACCCGAACTGCCCAACCGGATGTCTCCCCGCCGGGTGACCATAGTCAGCGGGCGGTTGGCTGCGTCCCTCTTCGCGCCGATGGTGGAGCGGCTGAACCGGGTGGAGGGGCTGGAGGTGTGTGTGGCCGCAATCGACAACCAGTTCCTCGGCCGAACGGTCACGGTCAGCGGCCTGCTTTCGGGCGGTGACATCGCGGAACAGTTGGCGGGCGGTGCTTTGGCCGACCTGGTGGTGGTACCGGGAACCGCACTCAAGGACGGCCGGGAATTTCTGGACGACATGACAAAAGCCGAATTGGGCCGGCGTCTCGGAACCCGCGTCGAGGGCGCCGCCGGACCGCGCACACTGGTAAGGCTGATTCTTGACTCTTGATGCTTCACAACAGATGAGGCCGTCAATCAAGTACCAGCAAGTCCGGCCATAGTTTTGATCCTGGTTCTTCATTCTGAATTCTGAATCCTGGATTCTGGTCCTGGAACCGCACAACCAGTCAAGGGGGAACCGGATAGTGACCAAGCCGGTGGTGGCCATCGTGGGCCGTCCCAACGTGGGCAAGTCCACACTTTTCAACCGGATACTGGGCCGGCAGGCCGCCGTGGTCGATGCCGAACCGGGCGTCACCCGGGACCGGCTGTACCAGGAGGTCGACTGGGCCGGAAGGCGGTTTGTCCTGGTGGATACGGGCGGGATCGAAAGCGGGGCGGGCGAGGATATGGCCGGCCAGGTTGCCGGCCAAGCCCGGCGGGCGATTGCCCAAGCCCAATTGATTCTCTACGTTTTGGACGGCAACGCCGGTTTACTGGAAGAGGACGTCCAGGTGGCCGCGCTGCTCCGGCGTTCCGGCAAGCCGGTCCTGGTCGTGGTCAACAAGGTCGATGACTTCAACCGGCCCTTGCCGCTGGGCGACTTTTTCCGGCTGGGGCTCGGCGAGCCGGTACCGGTGTCCGCCGCCCAGGGGCTTAATATCGGGGACCTTCTGGACCTGGTGGTGGCCGAAATGCCGCCCAGAGCCGATGAACCCGGGGGGCCTTTGCCGGTGCGGATCGCGGTGGTGGGCCGGCCGAATGTCGGCAAGTCTTCACTGGTGAACGCCATCCTGGGTGAGGACCGCGTAATCGTCAGTGATATCCCCGGCACCACCAGAGACGCGGTGGACACGTTGTTTCGCCGGGACGGCCGGGAATACGTGTTCATTGACACCGCGGGCATGCGCCGCAAGGCGAAAATCCGGGAGTCGATCGAGCACTACAGCGTGCTCCGGGCCAAAAAGGCCCTGGAGCGCGCCGACCTTGCGCTGGTGGTGCTGGACTTCGCCGACGGGGTGACGAACCAGGACCAGCGGATCGCGGGGCTGGCCGAGGAAGCCGGCAAAGGCACCATTATCGTGGTGAACAAGTGGGACCTGGCGGAGGGGACCGGAGTCTCGGCCCACCGCTATCAGGAAGAAGTGCGCCGGGAGCTGACCTTTATCGGTTATGCCCCGGTACTGTGCGTTTCGGCGGTGTCCGGCCTGGGGATCCCGAAAATCCTCGGTTCGGTCGAAACCGTCATGGGCGAGTACCGGCGTCAGGTCCCCACGAGCGTGCTGAACCGGATCCTGCACGACGCCTTTATGATTTCTCCGCCGCCGGCCCGGAAAGGGAAACGGCTGAAGCTGATGTACTGTACCCAGGTGGCGGCCGGGCCGCCCGCCTTTCTCTTGTTTGTAAACGACCCCGGGCTGGTTTCCCCGGGCTACCGGCGGTACCTGGAGAACGAAGTCCGGCGGGCCATGGGTTTCCAAGGCGTGCCGGTGCGAATTTTGTTCAGGAGGCGGGAGTCAAAATGATGGCGCTGACGGTTATTCTAGCGATCGGGCTTAGTTATCTAGTTGGTTCCGTGCCCACCGGTTACCTGATCGCCCGGTACGTCAAGGGCATCGATATCCGCAGTCACGGAAGCGGCAACATCGGGGCTACAAACGTATGGCGCACACTGGGGCCGGGCTGGGGACTGGTTTCCCTGGCGGGCGACACCACCAAGGGAATCGTCGCCGTCCTCCTCGGGAGGGCGTTCGGCGTGCCGGGCGTGGAGTTGCTTACTGCGGCGGCGGCGCTGGCCGGGCATGGGTGGTCGGTGTTTCTGCGCTTCCAGGGGGGCAAAATCATCGCCACCAGCCTGGGGGTGCTGATCATGCTGCCGCCGGTGGCCCTGGCGACGGCGGCCGCCGTGTGGATCGCGGTGATGGCGTTGACCCGTTACGTCTCCCTGGCGTCTATTATCGCCGTCTCTTCGGTGCCGCTGGCCTTCGCCCTGGGCGGGGCCGGGTGGCGCCACGTATTGTTCGGTTTCTTCCTGGCGCTGGTGGCCGTTTACAAGCACCGGGCGAACATAGACCGGCTCCTGAAGGGGAAGGAGTCCAAGTTCAGTTTCCGCAAGTAACGCTCCTGTTAAGCCCCGCCCAACGCGTGGGATGCTCCCGCGGCCCGGTTCGGGGCCCGGCGCACCGCGCAGCCGCTCGGCGCGCCGACTCTGTTTTTCGGGGGGCATACAAGTAGCACGAAGGCCGGGTGGCGTGGTAGAATTGTCGGGGAGGAATGCCGTCTATGCCGGTACAGGAAGTCCGCACCAGGATCAAGACCAACCTGCCCGATCCCGCGGGTGAAGCGCTGCTGGCCGAGATCAGGTCCGCCCTGGGCCTGACCAGTGTCCGGATGGTGCGCACCGCCCGCGTTTTCCGGTTTGAAGACCTTACACCCGCCCAAGCTGATCTGCTGGCGCAAAGCCTGCTGTGGGAGGAGACCTTTCAGGATTACACTGTAAACCGGCCCCTGATCACCGACGCCGACCGCCTGCTGGAAGTGGCGTACCGGCCCGGGGTGATGAACCCGGAGGCCGCCTCTTTGGTAAAAGCGGCCCACGATCTGGGACTTCGGCACCTGGGGGCCGCCGATTCCAGTCAGGAGTACGCCTTTTACGGGCCGGTCACCCCCGAAGAAATCGGGCTGATTACAAAAAGACTGTTGGTCAACACCACCATCCAGCATGTGGTGACGGCCAAGCCGGAGTCCCTGCGGATTGCCGGCGCCGGCCGGGCGACGGAGATCATCCCCTTGCGCCGCATGGACGATGGCCAACTGATGGAGTTGAGCCGGGACAAGCTCTTTCTGAGCCTGGAAGAAATGCGCCTCATTCAGGATTACTTCCGCCGGGCGGGAAGAGACCCCTCGGACTGCGAGGTGGAGGTGCTGGCCCAGACCTGGTCGGAACACTGCGTGCACAAGACTTTCAAGGCCCGAATCACGGTAGGCGGCCTGGAGAAGAAACCGTTTTTAAAGCGTTTGCAGGAGGCCACCGCGGACGTCAATCACCCGCTGGTACGATCGGCCTACGTGGACAACTCGGGCGTGATGGCCTTCTACGAGGGTTGGGCCGTCTGCGGCAAGGTGGAGACCCACAATTCCCCTTCGGCGATCGAGCCGTACGGAGGCGCGGCCACCGGGAGCGGCGGCGTTTTCCGGGATATAATGGGCACGGGGCAGGGGGCCCGGGTAATCGCCTCCACCGACATGTTCTGCTTTGCCCCGCCCGGCACTCCGTGGGAAGAGATACCGCCCGGCTGCCTGCATCCCCATTACCTGTTGCGGCGGGTGGTGGCCGGGGTACGGGACTACGGCAACCGCATGGGCATCCCGACCAATAATGGTTCGGTGCATTTTCACCGGGACTTTCGGGCCAAACCCACCGTTATCGTGGGTGCCTACGGGATTTTGCCCGAGGCGCGCTGCTCAAAAGGCGTGGCCCGGGCGGGTGATTTGGTGCTGGTCATCGGCGGGCGCACCGGAAGGGACGGCATCCACGGCGCTACCTTTTCCAGCGCGGCCATGACCGAGCGCACAATGGACGTAAACGCACAGGCGGTGCAGATCGGCCACCCGATCGAGGAAAAGCGGATGAGCGACGCGATCCTCGAAGCGCGGGACAAGAACCTGATCCGCGCGCTCACCGACTGCGGCGCCGGCGGCTTCGCGTCGGCGGCGGGGGAAATGGGTGCCGATACGGGCGTGTTGCTCGCCTTGGACGCCGCCCCGCTTAAATACTCGGGGTTGGCACCCTGGGAGATCCTGCTGTCGGAAAGCCAGGAGCGCATGGTGGCGGCCGTCGCCCCGGAGAACCGGCAACCGTTTCAGGAGGTCTGCCGCCGCTTGAACGTGGAGAGCACGGTTATCGGTGAGTTCACCGGCGACGGGCGCTTTCGGGCCACGTACAACAGTGAGACCGTCCTGGACCTGGAGATGTCCTTCCTGCACGGCGGACTGCGCATGCGCGTGTTGGAGGCCGCCTGGGAGCCGCCGGAGCATCCGGAACCCGTGCTGGAACCCCCCGCGCACCCCTCGGACTGGGCGGAGTTATACGGAAGGGTGATGGAGCACCTGAACGTGTGTTCGAAGGAACCGATCATCAGGCTGTACGACCACGGAGTGCAGGGCACCAACGCGCTGCCGCCCCTGGGTGGTGCCGACCTGGACGCCCCCAACGACGCCGTGGTGCTCACCCCGCTGCTGGGCCGGCCTTACGGCCTGGTGATCGCCCACGGCCTAAACCCGGTGCTGAACCTGATCGACCCGTACCACGGGAGCATTTGGGCCGCCGCCGAAGCCGTCTCCAACGCGGTGGCCGCCGGTGCCGATCCGGCGGAAATGACCCTGATCGATAACTTCATCTGGCCGGTGCCGGACGTCGGGCCGCTCGGGGCCCTGGACCGGGCGGTGGATGCCTGCGTGGATTTCTCGCGGGCCATGGGAATGCCATTCATCTCGGGCAAGGACAGCCTGTCCAGCACCTATACCACCGGCGAAGGATTGACCGTCCGGATTCCGCCGGTGCTGTGCGTGTCGGTGATGGGCCGGGTGCCGGACGTGCGGCGGACCGTGTCCGCCGACCTGAAGCGGCCCGGGAGCACCCTGGCGCTGGTGGGAGGGCGCCGCCCGGAACAGTTGGGCGGCTCAGCCTACTACGACCTGCACGGTTTCCTGGGCCGAAGCGTGCCGGAAATCGACCTGGAGGTGCTCCGGTTGGTTTTTGAAGCCGTACACCGGGCGATCCGCGCCGGCGCAGTCGCCGCCTGCCACGACATCAGCGAAGGGGGTCTGGTGGCCGCCGTCGCCGAGATGGCTTTCGGCGGCCGGTGCGGAGTCCGCTTGACCCTGCCCGCCGGCATCCGCCCCGACCACTTCCTGTTCAACGAAACGGCTGGCTGCTTCGTGGTGGAACTCACGCCCGGGCGGGAGCCCGGGGAAGTGTTTGCGCACGTGCCCTGCCTGGTAATCGGGGAAACCACGGCAGACAGCGCCGTCACGGCGCGAGCCGGTGAAAAGGAACTCTTTTCCGTACCGGTGGCGTTCTTGAAGCGCCGGTGGCAGAGACCGATGAAAGAGGTGTTCGGTGCGTGAGACCCCCGGTGTGTATTCTCCGAACCGACGGAACCAACTGTGACGTGGAAACAGCCTACGCCTTCGAGAAGTGCGGCGCCGACCCCCGGTTGGTGCACGTGAACGAACTGCGTGACGGGAGCAGGAAGCTTTCAGACCACGCGGTGCTGGTCATTCCCGGGGGTTTTTCATACGGTGACGACGTCCATTCCGGCAAGATCCTGGCGGTTGAACTGACGTCGTTTCTGCGGGATGCCCTGTTGGAGTTTACGGTCCGGGGCCGGCCGGTGCTCGGAATCTGCAACGGTTTTCAGGTGCTGGTGCGTACGGGGCTTTTGCCCTACGCCCGGCTGGGGGAGATCTCGGCGACGCTGATGGCCAACGACAGCGGTCGGTTTGAATGCCGCTGGGTTCGGATGCGCATTGAAGGCCGGTCGGTTTTTACCCATGGTGCTGAGGGACGTACGGTAACCTACCAGGTTGCTCACGGCGAGGGCAAGTTTTACACCTCCGAAGGCGTGTTGCAAGAACTGGAGAACACCGGCCAGGTGGTCTTCCGTTACGTCGGTCCCGATGGGGACCCGGCTCAAACTTACCCGCACAACCCGAACGGTTCCTTGAACGCAGTCGCCGGCCTGGCCGACCCGACCGGGCTAATCCTGGGGTTGATGCCGCACCCGGAAAGGTCCGTGGAGACGACCCAGAACCCGAATTGGCGCCGGGGCGAGGGCGGCGATCCGGACGGCCTGCCGGTATTTCGGAATGCGGTCCGCTACGCGCGGGAAATGTAGAGGAGTGGTGACGGTGGATAAAGTAGCCGTATTGGGCGCGGGAAGCTGGGGAACGGCTTTGGCCGTACACCTCGCCCGCAACGGTCACCCCGTCTGGTTATGGGCCCGCAGGGCCGGTCTGGCCGAAAACTTGAAAAGCACCCGCGAAAACGTGGCGTACCTGCCGGGAGTGAAACTGCCGGAAACGGTGCGGGTCAGCACCGGGATGGAGGAGGTGCTGGCGGGGAGCACGGTGGTGGTGTTCGCCGTTCCTTCCCACGGCTTCCGCGGGGTACTGGCTGCCGCGCATGCCCACCTGCCTGCGGAAGCGGTCGTGGTCAACGTGGCCAAGGGGCTGGAGGTGGATTCCCTCCAACGTTTATCCGAGGTATACCTTCAGGAATCGGGCGCCGCGGACCTTTCCCGGTACGTCGCCTTGTCGGGGCCGAGTCACGCCGAAGAGGTTGGCCGAAACCTGCCCACGGCCGTAGTCGCCTCTTCGCCCTTCGCACCCGCTGCGGAGGCCGTTCAGGCGTTGTTTATGAGCCCGGGCCTGCGGGTCTACACCAATCCCGACACGGTCGGGGTGGAGCTGGGCGGGGCTTTGAAGAACATCATCGCCCTGGGGACGGGCATCGCCGACGGACTGGGATCCGGGGACAACGCCAAGGCGGCGCTCATGACGCGGGGGCTGGCTGAAATCACCCGGCTGGGGATCAGGCTCGGTGCCAACCCGCTCACCTTCGGCGGATTGGCCGGGGTGGGCGACCTGATCGTCACCTGTACCAGTCGCCACAGCCGCAACCGGCGGGCGGGGATTGAGATCGGCCGGGGCCAGACGCTGGAGGAGGCCCAGGCCGCGGTGCGCATGGTGGTCGAAGGAGTGCGCACCACCCGGGCGGCCCGCTTGTTGTCCCGCATCCACGGGGTGGAAATGCCGATTACGGACCAGATCTACCGGGTGCTGTTTGAGGGCCTGTCCCCGGCCGAAGCCGTAAAACAGCTGATGGGCAGAGGACGCACCCGAGAGATCGAGGAAGTGGCCGGATTTGACGTCTGGTGGTCCAGAAAGAGGTCTTGAAAGCCGTGGAGTTGCCCGCCTCGCGTGACACCGGGTGCCGCGAAGTGGACGTATTGCGGGTCATACGACTCAATGTCCGGAGAAGTCTGAATTCACTCCCGGGCGGTTGTCCGGGAAGAGAGGTTTTCGATTAGTCACACGGCTCAATGTCCGGCCTGGTCTGAATTCACAGCCGTTCCGCGAAAATACTACCAGATATGTGCCCGAAGGCGGGAAATCAAGAACATCGCCACTTTTCTCTAGGTGGTAGTCACCGGAGGAGGAAGATTCTTTGCTTTTTGATATCCTTACGCCGGCCAGGGTGCTTTTCGGGCCGGGCAGCACCTATCGTCTGGGCGAAGAGACGGCCGCACTGGGCAAGAAGGCGCTTTTGGTCACGGGGCGGGAAAGCTTGAAAAAGTCCGGAAACATCGAACGGGTGACCCAGCCCTTGGCGATTTCCGGGATCGAAGTAATCAGCTTTGCGGAGGTGCCGCCGGAGCCGGCGGTGGACGTGGTGGAAGCCGGACGGCGCCGGGCCCGGGAAGAAGGCTGCACGGTGGTGATCGGTGCGGGCGGGGGTAGTGCACTGGACGCCGCCAAGATGATCGCCGGACTGGCGCACGCGGACGGCCCGGCGCTGGACTATCTGAACGGCCGGGAGATCCTGGCCCCCGGTCTGCCCTTTGTCGCGGTGCCGACGACCGCCGGCAGCGGCTCGGAAATGACCAGGACTGCGGTGCTCATTGATCCGCCAACCAGGCGGAAGCAAAGCGTGCGCTCGGACTGGTGGATGGCCCGCACGGTCGTGGCCGATCCCATTTTAACCATGTCCATGCCGCGGAGCTTGACCGCGCAGACCGGAATGGACGCGTTCACGCATGCCGTTGAAGCCTTCACCTCCCGCTGGGCCACCCCGTATACGAACGCGTTGAGCCGGGAGGCCGTACGCCTGATCGCGCAGAATTTCTACACGGCCTGCCACCATCCCGGGCGCCGGGACGCCCGGGAAAGCATGCTTTTGGGCAGCGTACTGGCCGGAATGGCGCTCAACACGGCGCGGGCCGGCGCGGTGCACGCCCTGGCGTCTCCGGTCGGTGCGCGTTACGGCTTGGGGCACGGATTGGTATGCGGGGTGCTTTTGCCTTACGTGGTGGAATTCAACATGGCCGTGGCCGAAGACGAGTACGCCCAATTGGCCCGGACCATCGGCGTGGCTCAGCCAAGCGCTTCGGATTCCGAGGCGGCCGGGCGCTTCCACCATTATGTGGTCCGCCTGTCGGCCCGGCTGGGGTTGCCGGAGAAGCTCGGCGCTCTCGGCCTGACCGGGGAGGCTGTCCCCGAACTGGTTGCCGGGGCGCTTGAAAGCGCTTCTCTGGCGGCCAACCCCCGCAAGGCGACTCGCGCCGACCTGACCGCCATTCTGGAACGCAACCTTTAGGTGCGGGGCGGAAGCGATCACCACGGCCGGTGCCGGGCATACTGGAAGCAAGGTTTTTAAAATCGCGGGCCCGGATCCGGGCAGGAGGGGCTGCTGTTGATACCGCTGCGCGATACAATCCGGACCCGCCGCTTTCCGGTCGTCACCGTTGCCATCATCGTCGCCAACCTCACGGTCTTTTTGTTCTCCATCGCGCTTTCTCCAGGTGAGCTGCAGCGGTTAGTGACTGCTTTCGGAATCGTGCCCGCCCTGCAGATTCAGATGTTTTTACAGGCTCCCTTGGTGCTTGACACCTGGATACCGGTGGTGACCTCCATGTTCCTCCACGGCGGGTGGTTTCACGTGTTGGGGAATATGCTCTACCTTTGGGTGTTCGGGGATAACGTCGAGGATGTTCTGGGGCGGGGGCGGTTTTTGCTGTTCTACCTCCTGGCCGGCTTCGCGGGAGGGCTGGCTCACATCGTGAGCGCTCCCGGCTCGTTGATTCCGACGATCGGGGCCTCCGGCGCGGTGGCCGGAGTGTTGGGAGCGTACTTCATCACTTTTCCGAGTTCCCGGATCCTGGCCCTGGTTCCGATTCTGTTCTTCATCACTTTCGTGAAGGTTCCGGCCGTGCTGTTCCTGTTTCTCTGGATCGGCCTCCAGCTCCTCTACGGGGTTTTGGCCGTCACCGGCCCGGCCAATATGGTCGCGTGGTGGGCGCATGTAGGCGGCTTCGCGGCCGGGATGCTGTTGATGAAGTTCATGGCGGCGGGCTCACGGACGGCCGGCCGACAATAGGTTTTACTGGAGAACCCGGTAATCCGTCTCGACGGTGCGGCCCTTCCAAGGGCCGGTCTGTGTTTTTTCGGTACCCTCGTAGTGCCTGAAGATGCGGTTGCCGATCGCGCGGGCAAAGAAGAAACTGATACCGCCGGCGACAACCACCCCGAAAAGGGGGATCACCCGGCCCAGAACCGAGCGCTGGCTGGCGCGCAACCCCAGGAAAATGAGCGGCCGGTTCATCCCGGTGGCGGCCATCTGGGCGGACAGGTGCCCGGCGGTGATCCGGGCCGCCTTTTTGCCCGCCGACTGCACTCCGGCGGCCATGCCGAAGACCCAGAGGGCTTCCTTCTGTACTTCAACAGCATCAGGGTTGCGGTCGTAGACAATGGCCATCTCCAGCACCAACCGGTAGAGGAGGGCACCCAGTACCATCACGTCCACCATCACCCCGGATAGGATCGCGATCAGCGTGCCGAATCCCGGCACGATGGCCGGCAGGGCGGTGAGCGCCCCGACCGCGCCGCAGGTCACCGCCTTGTCGGTGATCAGTTTTTGGGCCAGTTGACGACGGTCATCCTCGGGATGAAGGCGGCGCAGCATCTCCACCTTTTCCCGGGCGGCCTTGGTCCACCGGTACCGGAGGGCGTCGGAATACACCATCGGCAAACACACTCCTCAAATCTCATCATACCATGGCCCGGCGGCCGGCACAAAAAAGGACGCGTAACGCGCCCTTTTTCTAAGGTGGTGAACCTCGGTTCCGCGTGGCGGTTCAGGTGGGGGGATCAGTATCTGATGTCGGTGGCCCAGTTCCACCCGTTGTTGTTGTCCCAGTTGTTCGCGGCATCCTTGAAGCAGAAGTTGCATTCACTATCGCCCTGCATCGGGATGGAGCAGGCGAATGAGCCGTCGGGTTCACGCCGCATCTCGGCGAAAGAGTTGCTCTTCCAGCCGTCGAAGCCGTAATGAATGAAGACCCGGTCGGCACCACATTTCTGGAGCAACCCCTCGTAACGAATGGTCGCGTGACGATCCTTCAGGCTGGGAGAGGGGATCACGTCAACACGATTGTCCAAAAAGTTGCGGCCTTGGGCTACGTACATTGTATCGACCTCCTTTTAAGCAATAGAATCTGCACGGAGATGCAAAAAATAAGTAGTATTTCGTGTATCACCAACCACAATATTCCAGGGAATAGAGAAAAATTTCACAGGAGCCTGTCAACGGCCAGTGAAAATGTCACCTTAGAACACGCTAATTTGGCCTGAGAAAATGTCACCCCTTAAGATCGTTAAAGTGGCCTGAGAAAATGTCACCCCCTGAAACCGTGCTCCAAGTATACA